>JAJDEC010000336.1 GCA_029259995.1 Phycisphaerae bacterium | reverse complement strand
CGCAGTGCAGAAGGGACGGCGACGCTGTCGCCGATGATCGCGGATCATGAGGCGTTTCGTGAACGCGTGCGGGCGTATGAACCGGATCTTTCCAACAACAGCGTGACTGCCGTGCTCGGACAATTCGGCAACGTCGTTGTTCGGCAATTCGTGAAGGACAATGGCCGGGCCCGAGGCCTGGCGACGATTCATCCAGAGATCATGGATGACGGCGGCATTCGACTCACATTCGGCTCGAAGGTGATCGAGAATTTCTATGGCCTTGGCGAACAGTTCGGCGAGCCGGGCGTCATCAACGGCGACTGGGGCGGGCGAACGCGGACGCCGGGATGCGAGTTCGGCAATGCGCTGGTGCAGTATCACGGCGGTGCCGTCGGGAATTGCCAGATGCCGATTTTGTATTGCGTCGGTGATGACAATCAGAATTTCGCGAGCTTCGTGGATGACACATCGCCGCATGCGTGGGACTTCACGCGGGCGGAAACGCCAGACGAAAACGGTACTCGGCAATGGACGCTGACAGTGCCGAAGCGTGATGAACCGTTGCGATGGTTTGTGTTGGGCGGTGAGGATCTGCCCAGCCTGCGCGAAGCGTATATGGCGCTCGTCGGGCGACCCGCGATTCCGCCGCGGAAGATGTTCGGTCTCTGGCTGAGCGAATACGGGTTCGACGACTGGAATGAGCTGGACGACAAACTGCGGACGCTGCGATCGAACCAGTTTCCGATCGATGGGTTTGTTCTGGATCTGCAATGGTTCGGCGACATCCGCAGGGAGTACAAAGGCAGCCAGATGGGTTCGCTGACGTGGGATCTGGACAAGTTTCCCGATCCCGCGGAGAAGATTGCGGCGCTGGACGTTGATGAAGGCGTCGGGATTGTCGTGATTGAAGAGTCGTACGTGGATGAGCATCTGCCGGAACATGCGGCGCTGGCGTCGAACGGCTATCTGGTTCGAGATTCGGGCGGCGAAGATCCGGCGTTGATCGAGAGCTGGTGGGGCAACGGCGGCATGATGGACTGGACCAATGAGCGCGGTGCGGATCATTGGCACGACGCGAAGCGCGATCCGCTGCTTCTGGACGGCGTGATGGGCCACTGGACGGATCTCGGCGAGCCGGAGGCGTATCGCGACGACTTCTGGTATGCATCGACGGCCGTACCGGGAAGTCATCGTCATGCGGACGCGCACAATCTGTTCAACTTTCGCTGGCTGGAGAGCATCGCGCGGGGATACGCGCGGAATGATTACGCACGAGCCCCGTTCATCATGTCGCGATCGGGGACATCGGGGATTCAGCGGTTCGGCGCGAGCATGTGGTCGGGGGACATCGGTTCGAACCTGGCCAGCCTGGCGGCGCACATGAACGTGCAGATGCACATGAGCATGAGCGGCATGGACTATTTCGGCTCCGACATCGGCGGGTTCCGGCGAGACAGCCTGATGGGCGACGACGAAGACGACATGTACACGCGATGGTTCGCGCATTCGTGTCTGCTGGACGTCCCTGTTCGGCCGCACACGTCGAATACGGAAAATCGCTATCAGACGGCACCGGATCGCGTCGGGGACATGAAGAGCAATCTGTTCAATCTTCGGCGGCGATATGCGCTGACGCCCTACCTGTATTCGCTGGCGGTTGAGGCGAATCGCACGGGAGCGCCCGTGTTTCCGCCGCTGGTTTACTACTATCAGAACGACGATCGCGTGCGCGATATTGCGGACCAGAAGATGATCGGTCGCGACTTGATGATGGCGACGGACATCACGCCGGGGAATCGTCGAACGAGCGTGTATCTACCGGCGGGCGACTGGTATGACTTTGAGACGGGCAAGCTGTACAAGGGCGATGTCGGCCGCGACGTGACAATCGATCCGACGCGGTCGGACGGCGTGTTCGCGCCGCCGCTGTTTGCACGGGCGGGCGCGATTATTCCGATGATGCACGTTGATGAGAAGACGATGAATGTCGTGGGAAAGCGGACGGATGGATCGGAGCGGGATGAGCTGATTGTGCGGGTGTTTGCAGGATCGGAGGACCAGGTATCCCATTTCAGTTACGCCGATGAGTGGATTCCGCTCTACTTTGGACAGATTCGCCCGTCAGAGCGAACCATTGAAATCTATGTGTCGGGTCTACAGGTCAAGGAGTCCTCGGACGCGCCGAACGGCGACCTGGTGATCGAAATTGTGCATGACAAGTACCCGGCGGCTGTGCCACAGGTCCGGATGTCGCGTCGGGAGCCGGTCGATCCGCACGATTTTCATTCGGAGCCGCTCGAGACACTGCGGCGTTCGTATCATGATGCGACTCTTATTCCGCAAGTGAGCGGCGCGCCCGCCGGCGAATCTGGCTGGGAGAAGATCGGAGCGAATCGGCTGCGGATTCGATGCGGCGATATCGCCGTTGGACACAGTCGGAGCATTGCGCTTGCGTTTTGATGTGAGGTTGGTCCCGCGGCGAGAATAGTTTAGTTCGTGACGTGTATGTGGCGCTGAGACCGATCGGCGAGCGGTGAATTCGTCGTCCGCCACAGAGGTCGGACGCTACGCGCGGGGGGGCACAACTCCCTCCAACGACGTTTCAGGCGCGAAGGAAACGACTCCCATCAAGAATGCAAAAGTGACATCCAATTTGCTGCCACGACTGGAAATCGTCGCTGCCGCCATTCTCTTTTCGACGGGCGGGGCCGCGATCAAGGGGTGCACGCTGACGCATTGGCAGGTGGCGGGATTTCGTTCGCTGATCGCTGCGGCGTTCATCTTTCTCGCGATGCGGTCGGCGCGGAGCGGTTGGTCGAAACGTGCACTGCTTGTCGGCGCGTTCTACGGCGCGACGATGGTGCTGTTCGTCATTGCGAACAAGATGACGACATCCGCCAATACCATCTTTCTGCAGGATACGGCACCGCTGTATGTGATGATTCTCAGCCCGTTTCTGCTTCGCGAACCGATCCATCGACGCGACGTCGGCATCATGGCGTTGATGATCGCTGGGATGCTGCTCTTCTTCTATGGCGGCGAGGCGCCGCAAGAAACGGCGCCGAATCCGCGGGACGGCAATCTGCTCGCCCTGATTGCGGGGCTGACGTGGGCCGGGACGATCATTGGGCTTCGGCTCCTGCGAAAAGGCGGCGGCGCGGGGAATGCGGCGGCGCCGGCGATCGTGATCGGGAATCTGCTGGCGTTTGCGGCGTGTGCGTCGTTTGCATTCCCTGTCACGGACGTGTCGACGACGGACGGCGTATTGATCGGCTATCTGGGCGTGTTTCAGATTGGGCTGGCCTACATCCTGCTGACGCGGGCCGTTGCACACGTGCCGGCGTTGGAGGCGGTCATCATTCTGCTGATCGAGCCCGTGTTGAATCCGATCTGGACATTCGTGTTTCAGCGGGAGATGCCTCACACGTGGTCGATCGTCGGCGGCGGGATCATCCTCGCGGCCACGACGCTGAAGACGTGGCTGGACAATCGGGCCCGGGCGACGCGATCGATCGAATCCGCAGCGCGCACGTGAAATGTGGCGCGTCCATCGTTTCCCATCAGCACGTGTCAATTCTGACATTCGGCGTCACGCACGCATTCAATGCCGTGGTGGCGGCACTCTCAAATGGCGGGATGCATCGATCGATACCGATGCGCGCTTATCGGTCAGTTCGGCACTTCCTGCGCCCGTGCATTGGAATTTCAGCATTGATACCGGCGATTCGAAAGCGATTCC
>JAJDEC010000335.1 GCA_029259995.1 Phycisphaerae bacterium | reverse complement strand
CTGCATTCCACCAAGTCCAGGCAGGGACGACGTGAAAATAGCCCAGCCTTTTCAAGGCTGGGATTGCGACTCAGTCCGTCCCTACGGGACGGAAATTGGTCATTGGAGCCGCGTGCCCCAGCGATAAATCGCAGGGCTATTCTCAATGGATCCCTCCGGGATCATTCGCCCGGGCGATTCTCAATGGATCGTTCCGGGATCATTCACGGCGCGCAATCCAACTTCCAGAGTGTTATACGCCGTCGTTCCGCAAGTCCGTGATGAACCAAACTTTTCGTCGGCCCCCACAGATGGGGGCCGCTACGGAATCGTCAGTCGGCCTCACAGACGGGGGCGCGATGAAGTCGGATGCGGCAATCGATCGTGAACTGTCATCCGTTGAAATGCAATGTGGCATAATTTGTGCAACAAGGAGCCGGCGTCGAAGCGAACCGGCTATTAGCCGGTTCCACATCATTCAAGACGCCGGTTCCACAGCGTGGTGAGCGACGGGTTCGTGGCGTCGTTGATGGCTACTCGGGAACGTTCTCGCCGCCGATCACGAAGAATCGATTTTTGCCAGCGGCCTTCGCCTGAAACAGCGCCTTGTCCGCGGCTTCCAGGAGTGCTTCCGGCGTCGTGCCTTGTGCGGGATATCGTGCGAGTCCGCCACTGATGGTCAGGAAGCCGACGGCTTCGGGGCCGAGGCGGCTGAATGCGTGGGAGTTGAGTGCGCGCTTGAATCGCTGAAGCACGTCGAAGACGCGATTGGGATGTTCCGAGCCTTCGGCGCGGGGCTTTTCGGCGTCCCAGAACACGACGACGAATTCGTCGCCGCCGTAACGAGCGACCATGTCTGTTTTGCGTGAACACTGGACGAAGAGCTTGCCGACTTCCCGGAGGATTTCGTCGCCAGCGACGTGGCCATAGGCGTCGTTGTATCGTTTGAAGTCGTCGATATCGAAGTAAAGGACGGTCGTCGACTCGCGTTCGCGCTCGGATCGCGACAGGACGTCTTTCATGAACGTCAGCAGTCTGCGACGATTGGGGAGTCGCGTCAGATCATCTGTCAATGCGAGCTTGCGCCATTGAGATTGTTTCGCCGCCGCCTCGAACATGCGGAAAATGAGGACGCCGTACTGCTTCAGTTTCTCGCGATCTTCCGCCGTGTATTCGCCGCGACCGCTTCGGCCGGCGCGGATGCGACCGATGGGGCGTTCGCGTGGTCCGATCAGCTCTGCCAGCCTGGCGTCCTGTTTCGAGGCGGCATCGAGGCCGGCGCGGCCGATTTCGCGACCGACCTGCACTTCGACGCCTCGTGCGTCGATGCCGAGGCAGATCATTTCTGCGAGATCGCCCAGCGTATCGAGCTGTTTGTCGAAGACGCGCTGCAGGTTCAGGGCGATGCGGCTGATCTCGTTTGCCCCGACAGACGACAGCGGTCTCGCCAGTTCGGCTTTGGGTGCGATAGGTTGCGGCGGCTCGGCCTGTTCGCCGAGGAGCGCCTTGCGGAGCGTTGAGCGTTCGGGCGGGAAGATCAGGTAATCCGTTGCGCCATTCTCGCAGACGCGCATGCCGAGTTGTTCGTATGCGGGCGAGCAGCAGAAGATAATTCGCGTGTCGGGGCCTGCGGCATGGCGCAGTGCGCGGATGGCGGACTCAGTCTGCCGGCACGTCGGATCGTGGCCGACGAGGATCGCCGCAGTATCCATGCGCGGAACGGCGGCGATACCTGCGAGGAGCGAGCGTACGCCGCTGATCGGCATGGGTGCGATCGCGTTTCGAGCAATGGGTGCGAGCCGATCCAGATCGTTGACGATCAGCAGTCGCGACTCGGCTTGTGTGGAATGAACGATCATTCGTCGTCCTTTCCGTCTTGTTTCGTGGCATTTGTCATGTCGTCCAGCGTTTCGTCGGCACTGCCGAGGAGCGCGTCCATTTCCTCGCGGGAAACGCGCGTATCGGATTGCTGCGCCGGTTCCTCCGATGGCGCAGACGCGCCGGGTGGACGTCGCCGATTCGCGGGGGCGAGGCCGTCCGCGGCCATGCGTTCGCGTACGGCGTCGTGCAGTGATGGGCCATCGCGTTCGGCGTCGAGACCACCGTCGGTCGAGAGGCTGGATGGCTTCGCGGGGATTTCATGCCCGGTTTGATCCGGCACGGGCGCGGGGGCTTCGTGCGTGGGTTCCGGGTCGCCGATGGTTCTGGGTTCGGACCAGGGGGGCTCGACTTCGTTTTCGGCTTCCAGGGTTTCGGCCTCTCGAATGCCGAGGACGGCGTCGACGATTCCATCGGGCGAGAGGATTTCGTATCGTCCTTCATGCAACATTCGATCGTCGAGGATCGATCTGTGGGGAACGTAGAAGTTTGACGACTCGTGGTATTGCGGGGCCAGCGTGAGGAAGGCGCGCTCGTGTTCATCGAGGGCGGCGGCTTCGATGATGACGTGGCCGAATCGTTCGCCCATGGCGAGCCGCGCCATCGCCATATAGACGTCTGTCGTGAAATGGACGCTCGCGCCCGTGTTGGTCAGCGACTGCCCCAATTGAAGGAGCATGTCGTCCGGGCTTGGTGCGACGATCAGGACGGCGCATTGATCCGTTGTGGATGATGTCGTGTCTGCCATGGGTCTTTCGTGGCCGTCGTCCATTTGCGACGGTCGAGCCGGCTTTTTCTGGTCTGGGATCCAAGCGCCAGTGAATTCGGGCGATGGCGCAATGGCCCCCTTCGGTACGGCTATTGTAAGGGCGCGGGGCGAAATCAGAACCTCGGAAGTCGCCGATCGTGCCGATGATCGGGCCGGCTGGCGCGGCGTTTTTCCGCGTCTCTGGATAAGCTCGGCCTCCAAAGAACTTTACGCGCGAATGCTGCGCGATTCAAAACCTTGAAACCGATCGACACGGCGATAATATCTGCGGATATGCGCAAGGAGGCTGCACAATATCGACCTTGGCGCCCGCTGGGCGGACGACGGGATCTGCGGGCGAGATTCGTGAGGAGAATCGTCGCGCTCGGCGTGGTCTTGCTGTGCCGCGGCGCAATCGCGGGGCCCGCGATTGCGGATCGGCTAGCGGATGCGCTGGCGCCGGTATCCGGCGCGAAGACGGTGCTCGGTGTGCATGTCGTCGATCTGAGCGATGGTTCGACGATCTACGAGCGAAACGCGACGAAGCCGCTGATTCCCGCCAGTTGCATGAAGCTCGCCGTGATGGCCGCCTCGATCGATCAGCTGGGGCCGGAATACAGTTTCACGACGGTTCTCGCCATACGCGGGTCGGACCTGGTCGTCATCGGGTCGGGGGATCCGACTTTCGGCGACGAGAAGCTCGCAGACGCGCGCGATCAGGAGATTGGCGCGGCGTTCAAGCAGTGGGCGGAACGCCTGAAGGCTGCCGGCGTCAAGCAGATCCCCGGCAATATCGTCGTGGACGACTTCATATTTGACCTGGATTTCGTCGCGGAGAACTGGCCGAAGGATCAGTATCAGGCATGGTATGAAGCCCCCATCGGCGGGCTGAATTTCAATGCGAATTGCGTGGCGGCTGTCGTGGGTCCGACGAAGCCGGGAGCGGCGGCTTCCGTTCAACTCATTCCGCCCAACGACTACGTTCGTGTCTCGAACGGCGCGACGACGGGCGACAAGATGACGGTCACGGTTCATCGCCTGCGTGATTCCGACACGTTGAAGCTGTCGGGGAGTGTGTCGAAGGCTGGGCAGTTGGAAGTAGTCACGGTCCGGGATCCCGGGTTGTTTTTCGGATCGGTTCTGAAGCAGGCGATGGAAGCGGAAGGCATCCGTATCGGAGGCGAAGTCGTACGAGAGAAGGTCCGGCTGGATTCGTCCACGCTGCCGAAGGACGTTCATATCGTCGCGATTCACAGCGCGCCGATTGCCGATGCCCTGCGTCGAGCGGGATCCGACAGTCTGGGCATGATGGCGGAAGGGCTGTTCAAGGCCATGGGGGCGAAGATTGCCGGCGTCGGCAGTTGGGAATCCGGGCAGTCGGCGATGCACGCGTATTATCGAAAGCTCGGCATCTCTGCGAATCAGGTGTCGGTCGACGACGGTAGCGGATTGTCGCGCGAGAACCGAATCAGCCCCGCGGCGATGACGCGGATTCTTTCCAAGGTGCATCGGGACGAGAAGCGATTCGATCTGCTTCGATCTTCTTTGGGGGTTTCCGGCGAGTCCGGCACGCTGCGAAAGCGAATGCGATCCGGCAGCGCCAAAGGACGCGTCTACGGAAAGACCGGCACGATTCGCGGTGTGCGAACGCTCGCCGGGTACATCCACACGAACAGCGATCAGTGGATCGCGTTCGCGTTCTTTTACAACGATATTGCCAAACCGGATACGAACCCGAAACCGAAGATGGATCGGGCCTGCCAGTTGCTCGTCGATTATGTCAGCGACACGGTCGCCGCATCATCGCAGTCGAACGCCGAATCCGAATGAGTCGACATCAGCCTTGTGGTGCGGCGGGGGCTCCGCGAACGACTTCCACATACGCCAGGCGCAGCTGATGAAGCGTCGTATCCAGGATTTCCTGTTCGTTCTGTTCGAGATTGCCCTTCGTCTTCTTCTCGAGGACGTCCAGCATGTCAATGAAATGCTTCGCCAAATCGAGATTGGCCGGAATCGGCTGACCGCTCGGGCCCTGCATTCCGCCCAGGCCGACCATGGCCTGCATGGCCAGCGTCTGGACAATCTCGATGAACGTCGGCTCCGGAATGGGTCCGGCCTCTTTCGATTCGACCTGTTCGGCGAGACGCTCCTTTTCGGCAGCGGCCTCTGACTTCCAGTCGTCATCGATGTGTATCTTCGGTGCGTCGTCACTCATTGAATCTTTGCTCCGGATTGCCGCGCCTGATCAAGAAAAACAAAGTGGCCGGGGCCCGGCGCGCAGCTGGGGGGAACCGCGGATGGACCGGAACCCCGGGCCGAGGTTCATTGTATGAAGCAACCTGTCACACTCAAGGATTTGTGCGAACAAAGAGATGGGATATCGATGACAGGCTGAAAAACTGGCATCAAAAAAATTCGGAGGGGCGGTTGAATTCAGGGTCGCCGATGCGTAGACGCCGATTGCCCGGCGATCCAGGTTTCTTGCGGAGATTCGGATCCGCGAACGATTTCGTCCACGACGTCGGCGCATTTCGTCGCCTGCGTTGGAATTGCGCAAAGATCCGCCCATGCGCCGACTCGGATGCATCCAGTCGCCCGGTCCAGCTGCAGCGCCTTTGCGGATCTGATCGTTCCCATTTCCAGCAGGTGCTGCGCGGCGAGATTCGGATGCTGCACCGCGAGATATCGCAATTCGTCCAGGATCGACAGCGACGCGTTGCTCGCGAGGCTGTCTGTGCCAATGCAGACGTTGACACCGGCTTCAACGAGTCGACGCCACGGATGGGCTGTGTGTCCATAGTAGTTGTGTGCGCGGGGGCAATACACGATGGACGATTGCGACTTTGCCAGGCGCTCGACGATTTCGTCGTTGACGTAGTTTACGTGGGCCAGGATTCGGCCGGCGTCGAGCAGGCCGGGCGTCGAAAGGTATTCCACAGGGCTCTTTGGTTGATGATCCATGCAGGCCAGCGATCGATCGCGGAGAAAATCGGTGAGAAAACCCGGTTTTCCTTCGAGCCATTCGAGCTCTTCCGGTGTTTCGAGGACGTGCATGGTCAATCTTCGCTGAAGCCGCGTTGCCAGATCCAGCGTAATTCGCAGGTCCCCGGGCGTAACGGTGTACGGTGCGTGCGGGGAGACGCCGATGATCGTCCGATCGTTGCCGAAGTCGCGTTCTGCGGCATCCAATGTGGCTTCGAGTTCGGATCCCGTCGACGGGGGCAGCTTTGCGCCGCTGATCAGTTCGATGAAGCTGATTCGTCGAATCGGGGAGTTGACCAGCGCCCGGGCTGTAATTCCGGTTCGGGAAATATCGCCAACGAGCGTCACACCGGCGGCAAGGCTCTGGCGAGCGCCTTCCTGGACTCCTTCAAATTCCCGATCGCCGGCGCCGGGTTCAATGCGCTTGGGCAGCAGGCTGTTGAACCACTCCCAGAGCGGCGCTCGCGGCAGGGTGTCCTTGTAGCACGTGAGTTCGAGATGGGTATGGGGATTGATGAAACCCGGAAGCAGGGCGACGTCCCCGAGATCTTCGACGGACGTATCACTGTTGATTTCGCGACGAAGATCGACTGTGCGGCCGACGCTGACAATGCATCCCTTGTCGATCAGGACCGAACCGGACTCGATAACCGGCGACGCGACGGAGACGACGTATCTTGCAGTCAGCAGTTTCATCCCGGAGGCATTCTATTGGGGAGGCGTGTCGGATGCGACACGCGTCGTCCGCGTCAATCACTCGCACAGCATGAGCGCACCATGTCGAGACGAAGTCATCGTGGATTTACTGCTGATTGACGGCCTGCCGAATCGGGATTGAAAGTCGAGTCGCACTGCTTGAGAGCAGTGGCACCCAGGCAGTGGCACCTCAAACGATAGGCCCCCCAGGCAGCGGCGCCCGCACAGTGAGATACTTAGAGGTTGTGATGATCGGACTCGAGCGTGTCTTTCCATTCCGCCAGATTTTCGAGGTAGACACTGGTGCCGCGTGCGACGCATGAAAGCGGATCATCCACGACTTTGACTGTCAATCCCGTTGCATCGGACATGACATGGTCGAGGCCGCGCAATAGTGCGCCGCCGCCGCAAAGATGGATGCCGTTGTCAACCAGGTCGGCCGCCAGTTCCGGCTCACAGCTTTCGAGCGTGTGCGTGACCGTGTCGAGGATATGGCTGATGGGTTCGCGGAGGGCTTCTCGAATTTCCTGGCTCGTGACGACGGTCTTTCGCGGCAGGCCGCTGATCATGTCTCGACCGCGGACATCGACGGACACTTCCTGTTCGAGCGGCGACGCGGATCCGATTTCGATCTTCAACCACTCGGCGGTCTGCGGACCGATCTGCAGGTTATAGGTTCGCTTCATGTGAGCGATGATGGCTTCGTCCATGTCATCGCCGGCGACGCGAATCGACTGTGCCACGGACACGTCAGCAAGGGACATGATGGCGACTTCCGTCGTGCCGCCGCCGATGTCGACAATCATGCTTGCACGGGCTTCGGCAATCGGGAGACCGGAGCCGATGCCGGCCGCCATGGGTTCTTCGATGAGATAGACGCGTCGTGCGCCGGCCCGTTCGGCGGAACCATAGACCGCGCGTTTTTCGACGGCTGTGATGCCCGACGGCACGGCGATGACGACGCGAGGCCGGATCAACCGGCTGCGGCCGCCGTGAACTTTGCGAATGAAATAACCAAGCATCGCTTCGGTGATATCGAAGTCTGCGATGACGCCGTCTTTAAGGGGACGAATGGCGGAGATGCTGCCGGGCGTCTTGCCAAGCATTTCCTTGGCGACGAGACCGACGGCATTGCCGTTCTGCAACACTTGATTTGTGCCTTTGCGTACAGCAACGACGGAAGGTTCGTTCAGAACGATGCCTTCGCCTTTGACGCATACAAGCGTGTTGCACGTGCCCAGGTCGATTCCCATATCGACACTGAACATGCCCATCAGGGAGTCGAATAGCAAAGCCGAGGTCCCTCTCTGCTTATGGTCGAAACAGTTGATTCGCCGACATGATTACGGCGCGGAGGCCTGCAAACGCTTCCTCATCTGCGACGCATTCTACACGCCATACGTTGGCGCGTCATGGGAGGGTCAGGAAATTGTTGATGGAACCGAAGTCGGTTGTGAAATGTTGGAAAGGGCGTAGGCGTGCGCTTCGCATTGCGAAGCGCGTTGCCGAGGCAGCCGCGAACGGGCTGCCTCGAAAGAAGCACGATCTAGAATTTGAAACTGGGAATGCTGCCGAGCAATTCAACGGCTTTGTAGCAGACGAAACCGATCGCCAGACTCGCAACACCGCACGCGATGATGACGAGTGCCGTGTAGATATCGTTGTCAGACTTTCCGCGTGATCCGTAGGATCCACCTGGCATATTGGCCATCGTATGCACTCCGTTCCGTTTTTCGTCGTCCGGTCATGCCGGATGAATTCACAACCCAGGGATCGATTCGCAGAGGGCAAAATGCCCGCGTTTGCGACGGAATCCGATTCTCGGATCAGCCGCCCATGGCAAAGCTGGCCTGATCGCGAGCAGCGTCACCGACGCTGATGTCGCCGTCCGACTGTTCGATCACGCCGGCCGCGACGTTGGCCTCGACGGCCGTGACTCGCAATGTGCCGACATACTTCGGGGCGCCGCCGGTTCGGCGATAGAGCAGGAATCGCATTCCGTGCCCGACGCCGTCTGCACTGCCGACAGAGATTTCGGCGAGATCGCCGCGGACTGCCGTGACTTCCCCGCGAATCGGGGCCGTGATATCAGAGAGGCCGATGGGCGTCGAAGCACTCGGCGTGTAGGACTGGACGATTGCGGAGCCGCCGGGAATCTGCCTGACAGGGGCTGCGCCGTAGGCTTCACCCATGCCGCCGCCGAGTTGTTCTTTCAAGGCTCGAACGCGGGATTGAGCCATGGCCATATTGGCGGTCAGCTCTTTGACGCGGTCATTCAGATCGATGTTTTCCCGTGTGAGTCGCGAGTTTCGCTCGGACAACTTGGCGACGAGTTCCTGTTCCCGGGTTCGTGCCGTTTCGAGCAGTTTGTTGTGTTCGGCGAGGCTCGTGGCCTGCGCCTGCTCGTTGTTGAGCTGATTCGTCGCGCTGGCGATTTTCTGGTCGGCGTTTGCCAGCTTGATGCGGAAATCATTGATGTCGCTTCGAAGCCGCGTGAGCTCTGCCTGATTGTCTTCCAGGCGTGCAAGTGCTCGCTGCTGTTCGAGCTGGGCGTTGGCCGATACGGCGTCGGACTGTGCCACGGCGGCTGCAGCCTCGGCTTTCCATGCGGCCGCGCTTTGTCTGAAATTCTCCTGCCGCGCCATCGTACCGATGGTGAGCATGCTCAGGGCGATCGACAAAACGGTCAGAATCAATACGAATACTTTTGTCAGGACGCTCACGACGTCACCTCCGGATGGTCAACGGTGAAAGCTCGGCTGCCGCCGGTGGAATGCTTGTGCGTTGCTTCTCTCACTCAAGCCCCCCCTCGGGGCGTTTTTGGCTGCTCGGCTCCGATAGACTTTGGAAAGCGCTCGGCTCTCGCAGCTACGGAGGCAGGAAGGTCGCTGACGGTGGAAATTCGCCCAGCCGCGTTGGCCAGCGCTCCGACAGCGATGACTGATTATCCCCCGCTCGCGCAGCATTTGCAAGTGTTCGAGCCGACGATACTTCTGAGTCCGGATTGTCGGACCATGGACGCCGAAATCAGAGCCATCGGGCCATGATTGGCGGACGCGGCGAGGGGACGGCGGTCGAGAGCGTTTGCGGACGCTCGTGATCGGGACCGCCCATAAGCCGAACGCATGTCGTGACTTCCACTTCGCAATTGCTTGACCCTGCGGCGTGAGCCCTATTACATTGGGTAGGGCGATACCACATCGCCAAGGCCGCGAATCCCCGGGGGGGACGTGCGCGGCCCCGAATCCCGCCATCCGTTGGTCAGCGCCGAGGCCTTACGTCTCCGCCTTTCCCGCCGCGAGGAGTTTGAAAGATGATACTACGTAAACGGATCGCGACGGCGATCTTGATCGGCGCATTTGCATTCAGTGCGATTCCAGTGTTCGGGCAGACGTTGGTGAAGCCCGAGTCGGCAGAGCGTATCGGCATGCAGAGCTTCTGGCATGCCAACGCGCCGATGCCGGCTGCGGAATTCGCCACGCGTGCAACGCTGGTGGATGACAACATTTACCTGATCTCGCCATCCAACATCGTTGTTGCGGTTCATGCGGGAACGGGCGTCGTTCGCTGGGTGACGCGCGTGGCTGATCCCGGGCAGACAGTCGTCGGGCCGACGCATTCCGAGAATTTTGCCTTCTTCACGGGACCAGGATCCGTCAAGGTTGTCGATCGGCGAACGGGGCAGCCGGCGGAACAGCCGCGCAAGTTGCGTGGCGTTGTCATTACAGTCGCGCACGACGTCGCCGAAATCTCACTGGGCCGTGCGCACGGTGTTCGTCTTGACGATGTCCTCGACGTCATCAGCGCAAGCGGAAACTCGGCGCGAAGTACCGAGGCGTTTGCGAGAATCAAGATCACTGTCATCGGCGATCGAACGAGCAAGGGCCGAATTCTTCAGGACGAACGAACTGAGCGCGTGCGTTCGGGGGATCGGATCTGGGGCGACATCGGCGTTCCGATCGACGCCGTGAAGCTGCCGTTCGCTCCCGCGAGTCCGGCGGTTGCCAATGACGAAGACATGTTTGTCGGCGCGGCGAACGAACGCATGTATTCGATTCGGTTTCTGTCGGGATTTCAGAACTGGCAGGTGTCGACGCCCGGCAACATGTCCGCCGCGGCAGTGCTCCACGGTGGAAACCTCTACTTCTGCGATCTGGACGGTCGATGCGCGGCCGCGACTCAGCGACGCCGGGAGCGCATCTTCGAATTTCAAACGGAGGGCGCGATTTTCCTGTCGCCCGTCGTGACGGAGGATCATGTCCTGGTCGCGTCGAACGATCGATCCCTGTATTGCCTGCAGCGCATTCGAATGGACGATTCCCCGCGACGCGCGGGCGATCGTGTCTGGCAGCATCGTTTTGACGATCCTCCGGAAAAATCGCCGGTGGCTTCGGGCGATCTGGTTTTCCATCGAACTTCCGCCGGTTTGTTCGCCGTGAGTCTGGAAGACGGGGCCGAGAAATGGAATCGTCCCGGGTCGGCAGAATTTCTTGCGAGAATGGACGACGAGGCGTACCTCTGGGAATCGGCCGGTCGGAAACTGATTCGCGTCAAGGTGAAAGATGGCGAGGAAGTCGGGACCATCGATATCCCCTCCGCCGATTTCGCGATGGCGAACGTGGAGAATCAACTGGTGATCGTCGGTACGCGGGACGGTCGCATGACCTGCCTGCGGCCGAAGGACGCTCCGTATTTGCGACCTTCCCAGCTGGCACTGGTGCTTCAGAACGACGAGAAGGCGCGACGGCTGAATACGCTTCTGGCCGACGCCAAGCAGAAGCGTGAGGCGGAAGCGGCGGCGCGGGCTGAGGCGGCGCGGCCGGCGGAGCGCCCGGCGTATTCGTTCCTTGACGATGACGACTGGCTGATCAGCACGAGCAATCGAATGCCGGTCGGTACGCGAAACGTTGTGGGCGAGGACGGCAAGCTGAAGCCAAAGGCGGTCAAGAAGCCCAAGAAGGTCAAGGAGGACGTCAAGCCCAAGCCGGAGTCCAAGGAGGACGAGGAGGATGTCTGGGATGACGACGAGGAAAAAAAGGACGACGAGAAGAAGGACAAGGACGCCGACGACGAGGATTCTGAAGACGACTCGGATGACGACGACGACTGGTAATCATTTGTCGGCGGGGCTCGCCGGATCCCGCGCCGATTGATTGCCAGTGGCTCACATTTGGATACCCTTAGCGGTCGACGCGTCTTCGTGACGAGTCGGCCGCTTTTTTTGATTCCCGACTTGGGGGAATCGTTGAATCCAGGGGTGCCGCATGGCCGCTACGTCCATCAAGAGAGCGTTGATCGCTGTATTCGATAAGACCGGGATTTCGGATTTCGCCCGATCGCTTGTCGACGAGTTCGGCATTGAGATCATTTCCACGGGCGGAACGGCGAAGCATCTGAAGGACGCGGGGATTCCCGTGACGATGGTCGAGGAAGTCACGGGTTTTCCGGAATTGCTCGATGGCCGCGTGAAGACGCTGCATCCGAAGATCCATGCGGGGATCCTGGCGGACCGGGACAATCCCGAGCACATGCGGCAGTTGGCGGAGCACGGGATCAAGCCGATTGATATGGTGGTTGTGAACTTGTATCCGTTTGAGGAGACGATTGCTCGCGAGGGATGCACGTTTGAGGAAGCGATCGAGATGATCGACATCGGCGGGCCCTGCATGCTGCGGGCGGCGGCGAAGAATCACAAGCATGTGCTGGTTGTGGATCAGGCCCATCTGTACGGTGTCGTGCTGGATGCCATGCGAACTTTTCGTGACGAGGGGGACGACGAAAGTTGGCGAGATCTATATGCCTCTAACGGCTTTGGGGCGTTCTGGGAGACGGCGCATTATGACTCTGTCGTCGCCTCGTGGTTGAGTCGTGACGGTGAAGACGAGAACCCGCTCGTCCATACGATCCGGCTCTGGAGCTGGGGCTCGCTTCGATATGGAGAAAACTCACATCAGACGGCGGAAATGATGTCAATGTATGGCGACACCAATCCGCTCGATCTGACGTCGACCGACGGATTCGCCGTGGGAGAAGACGACGACGGCCAGACGACGGCCATGTCGTACAACAATTACGTGGATGCCGACTCTGCCATTGGGCTCTGCGCGGAAATCCATCGGGAAATCGGCCTTCCGGCCGTCTATGCGGCGCCGACGTGCGTCTTCATCAAACACACAAATGCCTGCGGTGTGGGCGTCGCCGAGGATCCGATTGAGGCCTATCGTCGGGCGTATCTGGGTGATCCGAATGCGGCGATGGGTGGGGTTCTCGCCGTGAATTTCAAAGTCGATGCCGAATTCGCCAAAGTCGTCATGGGCACGCTGCAGAAATTCAAGGACGGTATCGCCGCAGGCACGTGCGAGCATCCGCCCCAGGCATTCTTCGTCGAAGTCATTATCGCAACCTCTTTCGACGACGACGCCGTGCGCATCATTCGGTCCTCCAAGAAATGGGGCCAGCGCGTTCGGCTTATCGAAATCGGCAATGTGGACGAGGCTCCGACCGATGAGAGCTTCGACTGCAAGCGGATCGCCGGCGGAATGCTGATTCAGTCCCCGAACCTGATCGGTCTCAATCAATCGGACTGGCAAGTCGTTACGGGCCGGGCGCCGACCGAGGCGGAACTGGTGGACCTGCGTCTCGCGTGGCTTGTGTGCAAGCACACCAAGAGCAATGCCATCACGATCTGCAAGGACAACATGCTGATCGGCAACGGGGCGGGGCAGATGTCGCGGGTGATGAGTTGCCGGATCGCCACGTGGCTGGCGAAGGAGAACGGCCACGGCGACAAGCTGGCGGGCGCCGTCGCCGCGAGCGATGCGTTCTTCCCGTTCCGGGACGGTCTCGACACTCTGATCGACGCCGGCGTGACGGCGATCATTCAGCCGGGCGGCAGCAAGCGAGACGAGGAAGTTGTCGCGGCTGCGGACGAACGGGGAATCGCGATGATCATGACAGGGACGCGACACTTCAAGCATTAGGCGGGGCGGCGTGTCAATTGAGATCCGTGCATTCGGTGAGGCAGACGTCGCGGCCGTCGTGCGACTCTCCGAACAACTGGGCTATCCGACAACGGATGCCGCGATACGATCGCGCATGTCGATTCTATCGGCGTCTGCGTCTGACGCCGTCTGGGTCGCGGTCAGTGAAAATCGAATCGTCGTCGGCTGGATACACGTGGGGCGCCGGGTGCTTCTGGAATCCGAGCCCTTTGCCGAGATACTCGGGCTCGTGGTTGATGACGGGGAACGG
>JAJDEC010000334.1 GCA_029259995.1 Phycisphaerae bacterium | reverse complement strand
GACGTCCGTGACCCAACTGCCTTTGCCGGACTCAATCACGACCGGCAACGGATGGTAATTGTGTGCCCCGTAGCGATCGTTCAGCTGAAGGTGTTCAGACGTCTTCGTGTCTTGAGTGGCGCTGGCCATGCCTGCCTCTTTGCTCGTGGGTTCAGTCGTACCGACTCCGCATCGGCGACAAGCGAACTCCGTGATGGATCAACAGGCCCAGAATGAGCGGCGCGGGCCCCGGCGTCAACCCTCGACGCATCAGCGACGGGTTTAGAAACAGGCCGCATCCGGCCATGGTTCTTGCTGCGGCTTGGCGAGGCCATAGAATCTGGGGTTTGCACAATGAGCAGTCCCCATAGCTCAATTGGATAGAGCGTTGGCCTCCGAAGCCAGAGGTTGCAGGTTCGACTCCTGCTGGGGACGTTGCGGCGATAAGTCCGGACGCCGATGATCCGTCATGTGGCTGCCCTGAATCCGGCGATCCAGCAATACCCGACATGTCTGGCCTGCGGATCGCCATGAAACGGAGATACCAAATCCCTTGATACGCAACAAGCAAGCAATTCTGTGCCTGGCTCTGACGGCGATGGCATTAACAAGCTGTGGCCCTCGTGTAGAGCTTATGGCGACGCGAAGTCGACGCATCGAAAAAGATGGACGACTTGACGCCGTACTGATTGAGTCGATGTACACGACCAAAGGCATGCACGGTCAGCAATTCGTATACGAAGTCGGCGTGCTCGACTCCACGAAACGTCCCGTCATGGCGAAGCGGAGCAGCTATCGCAATTCGAAGGGACAAGTCGCCGGTTCGCGGACGGTTCGGGCCGAAGAAGTGACGGGAGAGCCGTCCCACGTCACAGTGAACATCCCCGTCAACATGATCGCCATGGGCGAACGCCAGCTGCCTGCATTCGCGCGCGTGAGTCTCGTCAGCGTGCAGGGGGATTTGGCTGCTGAAACCATCGTCCGCTTGCCGCTTGGCTCGCCCGATGTCCTTGCGATGGGGGGAGAACCGGCATCGTATTCAGAGAGTGAGGCGGGCCCCGTTTCGACGTCGGACGATCCCAATGTGGCTGTTGCGTCGAGTGCGGATCGACGAGATGACTGGGAAGACGAATCCGAGCCTCGATCCGAGCCCACCAGCGCGGTCCGGGATGAACCGCGCCGCAACGAGAATCGCTGGAATGCGCCTCGCGATCGCAACGAAGTGTCGACGACCGAACAGCGAACACCGGATCGAAAGAAGGACGCGGCCGAGACGGGCGAAGACGACTTGACGTATTGGACGCCGAATCGAGAGCCCGTGCCGAAACGAGAAGTGCCGGCGAAGACTCGCCGTCCTGATTCGGCAACGCATGACGATCGTGTGAAGCGACTCACGCCGGATCGAGACGAGTCCGAATTGGTTCGCGAACCAAAACGCCCAGTTGATTCGCGTGCCGAAGAAATGGCCAAACTGGAATCCGCCGTCCGGCGATCCCCGAACGACATTCGGAACCAGATGCGGCTTCGAATGCTCTATCTTGCCGACCATCGCGAATCCGACGCCCTGGCGCCCATCGACGGCGCCGATTCGACGACCAACGCGATGATCGAAGAATATTTGGTCGCCATCCTTCCGGCAGTCCGTTCCGGGGAGCTTGATCCGTCATCGCTGAGTCAGAGCCAGTTGGATCAATACCGAGATCGGATGCGAGCGTCCAAGCAGCTGTCGATTCCCGTCGCCGCCTTCTGCCGCTCGATTGACGGTCACGGCAAATATCGCCCGTTCAGTCCGGTCAGTTTTCCCGCCAATCGCATGCCGAAATTGCTGGCGTATCTCGAAGTCGAGAATTTTGTTTCGACTCGATCGCAGACCGGTGTTTACCGGACGTTACTTTCTGTGCAACAGAAGCTTCTAAGCGCTACTGGCGACGAGATCTGGTCAACGCTGGACCAGGAAATCCCGGATTTGTCCAACGGGCGTCGCGAAGATTTCTTCCTTGCGATCGGCCCCATTGATTTTCAGCAGGTCCTGCCACCCGATAACTATACGCTCGTGATTTCGCTTCGAGATGTCCTTGGCGGCACGAGTTGCGAGAAGCGAATGGCGTTCGAGATTACAAATCGCTAACAGTGTGTCGTACGTTCCAGTGCTGTTGTAGACTGGCCCTGTTTGAGAAAAATGTCGATATTTTGAGTCATTGCTGTTTGACAGAGCGTAACTTACGCCTAATATTCGCGCTGTTATCCGGTCGTTCTATTGGGGCAGAGACACGCGAAGCGTCAAGGTCCCAATTGGCCCGGGTTTGCGAAGGATTTCTCAACGGTTTACGTTGAAATCGGCCGAATTTGAGATTCGGGGCAATTGTGGAAGGCCCATGAATCGTAGGTGCCTCGGGCAGCGGGGCGATTTGGCGTGAGTGCGAGCATCTGATCGGATGACGCATTGTGAGTATGAAGAAGAAAGAACAGGCGCGGACATTCTTGAGTATCGCAATCGCAGATGCTTTTGCTTCAAATCAACCGGTGATCGGTCGGCGATTATCATTCGCGAACGAATCTGGCCGTTTGATGTCCGATTTACGCCTTTGTTTACGGAGATTACCGTCAGTAACGCGTGTTCTGACGGAATGTTGACATAACTGGATGTAATAAGAGGGTCGTTCGCTGACGCGCGGTCGCGTTCGAGCCTCGCTGAAAAACTGCCTACGGATTCATCCAACTAGCGAGAGGAGATTGACAAACATGACGAGCAACCTGACGAAACGATTGGCGACCTGCATGAGTATGGTCGTCGCGTTGGGAGCACTCGCCGGCTGCCGCAACCATACGCCGCACGCGTTTCAGTGGCCGTCGGGCGGTGACACCATCCCGACACACGGCAAGCCGCCCGAGGGCGCGTACTATTCGAACTGGGATCCGTTTGCGGTCGAGCTCCAAGTGACTCCGCTCAAGGATATCAACCCGGTCATGACGCAGCACATCATGGTCGCCACCGTGCTCGACAAGAAGGGCAAGGCCCTTCCGAATCGACGCGTTGAGTGGATCATCTCGGAAGGCAGCGTCGGCGATATCGTCGAAGTGGACGAAAGTGGATGGCGTGCAAGCCGCGGATACAAAGTGGACAACCACTACGCGATTTCGCATACCAACAACTTCAGCCACGTCCTCGATCGCGGCAACGACGATCCCTCGGACGATGTCAGTCTTGAAAAAGGCCAGACCTGGTGTGTGATCACATCGCCGATCGAAGGCGAAACGAACATCACCGTGTACTGCCCCGGCATTTACAACTGGGACAAGCACAAGGTCTTCGCCAAGAAGTACTGGTACGACGTCGACGTGATTTTCCCGTCCGACGCCACAAACCCCTGCGATCAGCCGCATACATTCACGACGCAAGTCGTCAAGCATTCGGATGGCAGCGGCCTTGCTGAATACGAAGTCACCTATCAGATCGTCGGCGGCAACGCCACGTTCGATAACGGCAGCACGTCCGTCGCCGGTCGCACCGATGCGTCGGGTATGGCCAGTGCCACAATTCGACCGGCTCCGGGTTACCTGGGTTCGGCCGACGTCGAGATTCATGTTCGACGACCCGCCGACATCCAATGCTGCAAGCCGGCCGTGGACATCGGCGACACTGTCGTCACAAAGAGCTGGTTCGGCTCACAGCTCGCCATCACGAAGTCCGGTCCTTCGGGCATCGTCGTCGCGGGTCAGGAATTCGATTACACGATCAACGTCCAGAACATCGGCCAGGGCGATGCAAGCAACGTCGTTGTGACGGATCAGCTTCCGGCCGGCGTGGACCTCGTCTCCAGCTCGCCGTCGGGCAACGGCTCATGGAGCCTCGGCTCGATTGCTGCCGGCGGTTCGGCCACCGTCACGATTCGCGCTCGCGTGAATCCGGGTGCCAGCCAGAAGACGATCGACAACTGTGCGACAGCCAGCGCTTCGTGCGCCGATCCTGTCAGCGATTGTCATCCGATCACTGTCGGCCGACCGGGCCTCGCACTCCGCAAGGAATGCATGCAGGTCGGTTGCGATCAGATTCGCTACAACCTCGTCGTCACCAACACGGGTGATGCCCCTGCCAATAACGTTCAGGTGAATGACAACCTGCCGTCCGGCCTCACGGCCGACTCCGGTGGCAACACCAAGACGTTCGACGCGGGCAACCTCGCTCCGGGTGAGTCGAAGCAGGCCAGCTACATGGCCAACGCTTCCGGCGGCGGCACGTTCACCAACCGAGCCACGGCGTCTGCGGACGGCGGTCTCTCGGCTTCGGCGGAATGCACAACGACGATCAGCACGCCTTCGCTGACAATCAGCAAGACGGCTCGACCGACGACGCTGTTCATGCAGCGTGGACGCGACCAGCAGGTCGAGTACACGATCACCGTCAGCAACCCGAGCAGCGCTCCGGCCAGCAACGTCACGCTGACGGATCGATGGGAAGGCCCGGGCGCCCTGGCATTCGGCAACGCGAACCCGCCGGCAACGGCTTCGGGTAACAGCGCAAGCTGGAACCTGGGTACGATCGGTGCAGGTCAGAGCGTCAACGTGACAGTGATGATGCGTGGTGTCGCACTCGGAACGACGACGAACGAAGCCTGTGTTCAGGCCGAGTGCGTCCCGCCGGTCTGTGACACGGCTGTGGTCGAAGTCAAGGGTACGCCCGCCATTCTCGTCGAGGTGGTGGACGATCCGGATCCGCTCTACGCCGACACCGATGGTACACCGACGCCTTCCGAGCAGACGACGTACACCATCAGCGTCACGAATCAGGGCTTCCGAAACCTGACGAACATCGTCATCGTCTGCGACATCCAGTCGCAG
Source organism: Phycisphaerae bacterium (assembly GCA_029259995.1). Lineage (GTDB taxonomy): Bacteria > Planctomycetota > Phycisphaerae > UBA1845 > UTPLA1 > ECT2AJA-110-A. The sequence goes on along the minus strand of JAJDEC010000334.1, from coordinate 2,015 downwards.
GGTGAAGCCACGGCAGTGACGCCGCCGGTCGTTGGTGGAGCTCCGCTCCAGTACAACCTGTCGGGCAACACGCTGACCTTCAGCGGCCTGCCTGTCCTTGAGCCTGATCGCACGGCGATCTACAAGGTCATGGTCTGGGCGAAGCAGCCTGGTCCGGGCAGCCAGGGCGACACACGCTTCAACGTGCAGGTCAACTGCACCGAAGTGCCGAACGTGATCAAGGAAGAGGAGTCCACCCACTTTGTGGCTGGGAACTAACTAACCTCTTCTGACGTATATCCAGGAGGGATCGTGACCATTACCGGTCGCGATCCCTCCTTTTCTCGTATTGTGATGCGCAGATTCTGCCGATTCTATGGATAGAATTGGATCTCTAGCAGGAGGATTCAGATGAGTCGCCGTCTTGCCGTTTTCAACGGTCTAACAATCGCTGTCGCATTATCGCTCGTTGTTTCCACGGGGTGCGATCAGAATCAACAGATGCAAACCTGGAACGCGGGTGGCTGGAATCTGTTTGGCCCGGGTACTTACGACAAGAATTACAATCTCCAGTACCCAATCGGCGACACGCAGGTGGTTCATCCCGCCGCTGTCGGTCTGGTGAATACGAACACGAAGTCGAGTTCCTATTCCCGTAATCTGAAACTGCAATATGCTGTCGGCCAGCCCCAGCCGGTCAATCAAAGTCCGGCGCCGTCGTGGTTCTCCAGGTCGAAGCCGCGGCCGCAGCCCGTTCAGCGACACACAGCATCGGATGCCGGCGCGACGACATACACCAAGCGCTTTGACCTGCAGTATCCGATCGGTCGAACGCAGGGCCTCAACGGCCACAGCGTTGCGCCCAGCAGCCGAACAAGCCACTATCAGCGAAATTACAACCTGCAGTATCCGATCGGCAGTCCTCAGGCCGTTCGAGCCGGTCATTCGACAGCATCGTTTACGCGCAGACCCTCGGAGCCTGCACAGCGCTCGAATCGTTCGACCTATCGTTCGTCGAATCGAACAGCGATGCGACGAGCAGGAAACGCCGGCGGTTCCTACGTCGTCCGTCCCGGCGACACGTTGACGAGCATCGCCCGGGCTCAATACGGCCCTCGCAACGCGAAACGCTGGCCGGAAATCCTCGATGCCAACAGGAATGTCATCAATCGAGCCGATGAGATCGCCCCGGGGATGAGACTTCGGATTCCCTGATCGAAATCAAATCACTACGCCTTAGTAGCCCCTGGCATGTGTGAATTTGCACATGCCAGGGGCTTTTTGCGTCATGGCGCCGCGAATCATGTTCACGATCAAGTGAAATGTGGCCTACTTGAATCACAATCAAACGAACGGATTTATCCATCTGCGATCGCGTCAATCCGACTCACTCAGGCGAACATCGGCCGTTCCGTTGAAAATCTGAGCCATGCGGTTATTATCCGGCGTTCTCCGTTTGCCCCTCGCAAGGCACGGTAGCGCCGTCTAAACGACGATCGGCGGCGTTGGATAGAACAACGATATAGATCGAGAAGGAGTGACCGATGTTCACTAATTTTGGATCGGGCATGTTGGCCCGATGCATGGTAGCCGTCTGCGCAATTGCCGCAGTCACACAGCAAGTCAACGGACAAACCGGAGGCCGCCCCAGCGCGACCAATACGACTTTCTACCCGGGCGGAAGCCAGTCCGGCAGCGTCCTTGCGCTCGATCGGATTCATCCGACGGAAGTCCGCGTCGGTTCGCCGTTTGATTACAAACTGCAAATTCGCAATGTGACTTCCGGGAAGGTCGACAATGTCGTCATGACGGAAGTCATCCCCAGCGGATTCACCCCGTCATCCATCAGTCCCGAGCCGACATCCAGAGACGGCTCCGCCGTGACCTGGAAAATCGGTTCCATTGGTCCGCGAGAATCCAAGACCATCACGATAAAAGGCGCCGCAACCGGCCTCGGCGAAATCCGGGGCTGTGCCAAAGTCACGTTTTCGACCGAGTTCTGCTCGTCGATTCGCGTGGTCGAGCCCTCGCTCGAA
>JAJDEC010000333.1 GCA_029259995.1 Phycisphaerae bacterium | reverse complement strand
TCGACCTGCCCGAAGCTGTCGCCGGTGGACAATTCCTTTCCGACCGGCGGCAATTCGACAAACGTGATATCCGTCAACTCATCCGCCGCAAATTGCGTGATGCCGATGACGCATAGATCGCCCTCGACTTTGTGCCATTCATGCGACTTCAGGTATTTACGATCGGTTGGTACGCCCACGGCGTGACTCCTGTTCCAATGGCGCCGATGGTAAACCGGCCCCTTGCTGAAGAAATTCGATGGCTCAATCCGCCCGCTTGTAGAACGGCAGCTTGACCACTTTCGCGTCCACGCGCGTGCCGCGAATGTCAATGCCCAACGCGCTTCCGGTCTCGGCCAGATCGCGATCGACGTACGCCATCGCGATTGACTTTTCCAACGTCGGGCTCATCGTCCCGCTCGTGACGTCGCCGACTTCGCGAGCCCCTGACAGAACCTTCACACCCTGCCGTGCGATTCGCTTGCCGTCCAGTTCGAGACCCACGAGATTCCGCGCAGATCCCTCTCGATGAATCGTGCGAAGCGCCGACGCGCCGATGTAGTCGCCTTCGATATCAACGCACCAACTGCAACCCGCGGACAATGGATCGACCTGTTCATTCAATTCGTGACCGTAGAGCGGCATCCCCGCTTCCAGCCGCAGCGTGTCCCGCGCGCCGAGCCCCGCCGGCTTGACCGTCGGTCGTTCCGCACCGCCGTCGACTGTCAGCTTATCCCAGACGAGCGTCCCGGCCATCGTCGGCAGCACGACTTCGACGCCGTCCTCGCCCGTGTAGCCACTCCGGAAGATCCCGAACTCGACGCCGAAATAGGAGCCCGTCACGAACCCGTATCGTTTGAGTTCATCCAGCTTGATGGGCAACTTGTCGAGCTGCGATCGGAACAACTCCATCGTCGCGGGTCCCTGCACGGCAACCATGATCGTCGATTTCGTCGTGTCCTTGATGTCCACGACCATTCCGGCCGAATGCGTCTTCAGATGCGCGAGGATCTTGTCGCGATTGCCGGCGTTGCAGACCATCAGCAGGCGATCCTCGTATCGCGAGACAATCACGTCGTCGAGAATTCCGCCCTGCTCGTTGCACACGTGGCTGTAGCCCGAGCGACCGACTTTGAGCTTGGCGATGTTTCGCGTGCAGACTTTGTCGAGCAGCTTCTCGGCGTCGCGCCCCGTGAAGACGAGCCGGCCCATGTGAGAAACGTCAAAAATGCTGCTGGCCGTTCGCGTATGAACATGCTCCTCGGTAATCCCCGAGTACATCACGGGCATTTCCCAGCCGCCGAAGTCGATCAGGCGGGCTCCGAGCTGTTTATGCGTGTCGTAGAGTGCGGTTCTTTGCATGGCGGGAGTTTAGCCGCTGAGCCATTGCATTCAAGCGATCCGGCGCCGGAGCTTTCGTGGATCCGCCCGCACGCATATCTTGGCCCGCTGATGGCGATCCTTTCGACGACGATCTGTTACCCGAATCCCGCAGCGCCGGCCCTGGGCGTCTTCGTCCGGAAACGGCTCGCGGAGATTCACACGCGGATTCCTGTCCGCGTTGTCGCCCCGATACCCATCTGCCCCCCGGTTCGCCGCCGTCCTGCGATTCCGATCAAAGACGCAACCGGCTCCCCCCCCGTGGCCTGGCCGCCGATGTTCTACATCCCCGGCGTCTTGAAGAATCTCGACGCATACTTTTATGCACGCGCGCTCAATGTGGCCATTGACGCAAATCCGGCGCTACGCGACTGCAAACTGATCGACGCCCATTTCGTCTGGCCCGACGGCGTCGGTGCCTGGCGCGTCGCGCGAAAGCGGCGACTCCCCTTCGTCTGCACCATCCGCGGCAAGCTTGTCAGCCAGTCGAGATTCCCCGCCCGCCGAAGAATGATCGCTGAGATGCTCCGCAACGCCGATCGACTCATCGCCGTCTCACAGTCCCTCGCCAATCTCGCCTGCAAAGTCGCTGACCGATCGCTCGACATCACCATCATCCCCAACGGCGTCGACACTGACGTTTTCTTCCCGCAGGCGAACGACCCTCACACCGGAAGTGTGGGACCGGCTAATAGCCGGTCCAGTCACCGGCCAATAGCCGGTGACAAAAAAGCCGAGCCCCACGTCATCTCCGTCGGCCACCTCCAGCGCCTCAAAGGCTTCCATCATCTGATCGAAGCCTGGCCCGACGTCATGCGCCAACACGGCAGCGCCCGCCTCATCCTCGTCGGCGGCCCCGCCGGCGAGCCCGCCTACGAACGCGAAATCCAGCAACTCGCAGCCAAGGTCAACAACGCCACATCAAATAGCACCACCCCGCCCATCACCTTCGCCGGCCGGAAATCCCCCACCGAGATCGCCGCCATGCTTAACATTGCCGATTGCTTCGCCCTCGCCACCGCCTCCGAAGGCTGGTGCAACGCCATCGCCGAGGCCCTCGCCTGCGGCTGCCCCGTCGTCGCGACCGACGTCGGCGGTAACCGCGAACAGCTCGGCAGCGACGAAACGCTCGGCCGCCTCATCCCCCTCGACGATCAAGTGGCGCTCGCCGGCGCCATCGTGAGTGTCCTGACCAACCCGCCCGATCGCGCCGCCATCGCCCGCCACGGCAGCCGCCGAAGCTGGCAACAGGTCGCCGCCGAATGCGTCGATGTATACGCATCGCTGCTGTCGTAAAGCCCTGACCGGTTAGCGATGAGATACGCCAACCGGGGAGTGTGGGCGTCTCGCCCGCACGAAGGTAGATTCACAAATGCCGGACCGGCGATTGCAAGAACCAGACGAATGCCCCCCGGGGAGTGCGGGCGTCCCGCCCGCACGAAATCGACTCAACTCGGCCGAATCAACCCATGGCGAATCCATAAGTGGACAAACGAGAAAGACGCAGCCGCGACTCGACGCCCCATGATCGAAGACCGCAACATCATCTGCATCGCCAGCAACTACTGGTACGATCCGACCAGCAAACACCACGTGATGAACCTGCTCGCCCAGCGGAATCACGTCATCTGGGTCAACTACCACGGCTCCCGCCGACCCTCGGCGAGCGTCCGCGACTTCAGCGCGATCGTCGGAAAGCTCCGACAAATCGTCCAGGGCCCGCGACGCGTTCACGACAATCTCACAGTCGTCACGCCGCTCGTCGTACCCATGCCCGGCAGCGACGCCGCCGCGGACATCAACGCGACACTGCTCACGCGGCAGATCCGCAGCGTGCTCAAGACACTGCCGAAGCGCCCCGTGCAACTATGGAGCTTCGCCCCCGACGTCGCGTACCTCTGCGGTCGCTTCAGCGAAGAAGCGATCGTGTACTACTGCGTCGATGAGTTCAGCCAGTTCACGGGCTACGACGCCGGCGCGATCCTCGAATCCGAACGCCGCCTCGCCGGCCGCGCGGATCTGACGATCGTGACGTCAAAGCAACTGCTGGCGACGAAGCGACCCATCGCGCGGCGAATCATGCACGTCCCGCACGGCGTGGACGTCGACCACTTCGCGAAGGCAACAACAGACAACGTTAGTCTTCCCGACGACATCGCCGCATTGCCGAAACCCATCCTCGGCTTCTGGGGCCTGATTCAGGACTGGGTCGACATCGATTTGATTGCGAAAGTCGCGAAGGCGCGACCCGACGGGTCGATCGTCATGATCGGCGACGCCGCAACGGATGTGTCAAAGCTGACTGCGTTGAAAAACGTCCACCTGATCGGTCGACGCCCCTACGCGGAATTGCCGAACTACGCCGCCGCCTTCAACGTCGGTCTCATCCCATTCCGCATCAACGAACTGACGCGCGCCGTCAACCCGATCAAGCTGCGCGAATATCTCTCGGCCGGTTTGGCCGTTGTTTCTACGCCGCTCCCCGAAGTCGCCAACTACGCCGAATTCGTCTCCATCGCGCATGATGCCGACACATTCATTCACGCATGCGAAAACGCGTTGACGACAACCGCCGCACAACGCAACGCGCGCCAAGTCGCCATGCAATCCGAAGGCTGGCCCGCGAAAGTCGACCACATCAGCGCCGAACTGACGCAATCCATCGCCACAAAGCAAACGACAGCTGCGTAGCGCAAGATTCCGAGCCGCCGTGTCCTCACGGCGGCCCCGTGCCCCAGGGCATGCCCTGGGGAAGCGAATTGCATTGAGCATTGCACTGTTGTGTCGGTACTGACACGTGTGGAACCGGCTATTAGCCGGTTCAAACTGGGCCGACTCGGCCGTTCTCCGTGGATTCATGCGTCGCATCCAACCGTGACCTGGAGGAGCGTCCCGACGTTCGCGCGACGACTTGATTGCGGCTCAACAGCCCTTCCCTTGCTTGAAACAACTCGACCGACTCCCTGACGGTCGCGGCTCTGAAATGCTGCGACGATTCGCCGTGGCGATCGGCGCACTCACTGCCACCCGCGCGTCACTCTATCGTCCGCAAAATCGCCCGCACCGGGCTTGCATCAAACCCGACCAGCTTCAGCGGCAGCGCGATCAGCTCATACTTCCCCGGCTCAATATCCTTCAGCACCAGCCCCTCAAGAATCGCCATATCGCACTGAAGAAACATCTGATGCGCCGGCAGATCCTTCGACGTAAACAGATCCACGCTCGGTGTATCAATCCCGATCGTCCGCACCCCGCGCTGATTCAGCCACGCGATCAGGTCCGGCTCCAGCCCCGCGAAGTCCTCGTTAAACGTCGTCGGATCGGGATACGTCCCCGTCGCGATCAGCACGCGCTCCGCCGTGATCACATCCTTGAGATGCTCCTTCCCGACGCGCGTCCCGCGAGGGACGTCCGCCTGCACGACCTGGCAGGGCCCGATGTAGTAGTCCAGATCGCGCTCGTGAATCGCGGGGGCATCCTTGCCGTAATGATTGGGCCCATCCGCGTGCGCCCCGGCATGGACCGTCGAGTGCAGCGTGGACAACGTGATGTTGTCGCCCTTCCGCATATCGAGCAGCACTTCGCGCGACGGCGGCGTGTCGCCCGGCCAGACGCGGAGTTCGGCAGTGACGGCTGGAGAGATGTCGTGGATCATGAGGGGCCCTCTTCTGACGATGATCTTACGTCACAGACGCGTGCGTGCCGCCCACAAATCCGGAAAGACCGGCTTGAACAACGATCGCTTGAGGAATTCCACGCCAAGGCTCCCGCCCGTCCCCTGCTTGTTGCCGATGGTCCGCTCAACCATCTTCACATGCCGATATCGCCATTCCTGCAAACCCTCGTCGAAGTCCATCATCAATTCGAAGAGAATCGCCACATCCGGCCGCGTCGTGTACAGCTTCAGAATCGCGTCCTGAATTCGTACTTCCTCGCGCGTCGATTCCGTCACCGGCTTGTCTCTCAACGCCGCCGGAATCTGCACGCCGATCGTCTCAAGGTAGTCATAGAAATGATCGACAACCGACGGCGCGTGATATCTCGCTTCGATTCGCTTGAGCCCCTGCACGTCCGCCGCTGCCGGTTTCATCATCTCCGGTCGCTTGAAACCCATCGCGAATTCAAACTCGCGGAACTGCGCCGACTGAAATCCTGACGAAGTCTCCAGCCGATCGCGAAAGCTGTTGAAGCTCATCGGTGTCATCGTCTCGAGAATGTCCAACTGGCCCACGAGCGTCTTCATGATCGTGCGAATGCGCTTGAACGTCGCGATCGCGCCGAACAGATCGCCCGCCGAAAGATTCGCACACGCCTTGCCCATTTCGTGCAGCGTCAGCTTGAACCAGAGTTCATACACCTGATGAATGACGATAAAAAGCAACTCGTCGTGCTCTTCCGGCTCCGACATCGCCTTCTGCAAGCTCAGGAGTTCGTCGAGTTTCAGATACTTGCCGTATGTCAATGCCATATTTGGCTCCATTTCTTTGAACACCCCGGTGCCGGCACATCAATTGTGTGGCACCAGCACATCAATCCTGCGACACCGGCACATCAATCGTGTGGCACCGGCTAATAGCCGGTGCGAACAGGAATGACAAAGTCACGATCGTACCCGCTGCCTGGCGCATGCGTAACCGATCGTCGATACGTCAACAAACGCGCCGGCGCTATGTGGACCAGAACAAAAGCGCAGACAAAATGACGATCGCCACGAATGCAACAGCGCCCCATATCACGCGTCGAATCACGCGATCCTGCCGCTGTGCCCGCCGAATCGTCTCCGCATACGGAATGCGCGTAAAGCTGACCATCTCATACGGCGGCAGATACCAGTTCGGAAACCAACGATGCAGGCGCTTCTGCCATTTCTTTTTCCGCAGGAACGCCGGATCGCCGACTTTATCTCGCATCTCGATGAAGTTTTCGATCGCCAGGTCCGCGATGGCGTCGGCGTTTTCCTTCCGGCGCTCGAAATACACTTCAAAGGCCCGCGCCCGATTCCCAGGAAACTCCGCGAGACACGCATTCAGCTCGCTGCAATCTTCAAACGCCGCATTCATGCCCTGCCCATAGAACGGAACGACCGCATGCGCCGCGTCGCCCATCAGCACGACCTTGTCCGCGTAATTCCAGGGCCCGCATCGAATCGTGCACAAGCTGCTCGTCGGATTTTCGAAGTAATCCTCGCGAAGCCGCGGCATCAACGGCACGGCATCCGGAAACCACTGCTTGAAGTACGCCTCAACATCATCCGGCGTCTTGATCCGATCAAACCCGTGCGGTCCGTCAAACGGCCAGAAACATGTGACGGTATACGACGCATCCGCATTCGGCAGCGCGATCATCATGTAGCTCTTGCGCGGCCAGATGTGAAGCGCATTCTTCTCCATGAGAAACGCGCCGTCGGGCCCCGGCGGAATGCAGAGCTCCTTGTACCCGTGTTCGAGATACGTCTGGCTGTAATCGAATCGATCCAGCCGCTGCAGGCGCTTGCGTACGGCACTAAAGGCCCCGTCCGTGCCAATCACGGCGTCGCCGACGGCCGTGGTGCGTCCGCCGTCGCCGTCGTCGAACGTCGCCGTCGGCGCATCCAGATCGACATCGATGCATCGATGACTGAAAATCACGCGGACGTTGTCGAATCGATCGAGCGCATCCAGCAGGATGCAGTTCAGCCCGCCGCGCGACACGGAGTTGATCGCCTGCCCCTTCTGCCCGTAGGCCTGGTACACGAGCGAACCGTCGAGGTTGTGCATCATGCGCCCCGGCATCGGGACGGCTTCCTTCATCACGGCGTCCTTGACACCGATTTCGTCCAGGGCGTGCAGACCACGAACCGACAGCGCCAGATTGATCGAACGCCCCGCGGAGATGTCGGCCGTTCTCAGATCCGGCCGCTTTTCGTAAAGCTCGACCTGAAAGCCCGCTTTGCCCAGATAATTCGCCATCAGGGCGCCGGCGAGACCGGCGCCCGCGATGACGAATTTACATTCAGACGCTTCCTGCATTCGCTCCTGCCTCGACTACGGGCATTGCGACGTGCAGCTCCAGCCGACCTGGTTCGAACAGGAAAACTGTCGAATCGTCACTGCACCGTTCACGTTTCCGTCGATGCAGATATTAAGGTCATCCGCCGTTGCGTGACATCCCGTCACGAGGATTCGTCCGTTCAAATCACCGTACGAGCCCGAACCGTTCCCTTTCACGCCGATACAGCCGTCAAATTCCACAGTCGGTTGAATGGCCGATCCGGCCCCGCTGACGACGATATTCCCGTTCGCGTTGAAGTCGCCCTGCGACTCGTTGATGCGAACACTCCCACTGGCGGCGATTCCGCCCAGCGCGATCGACGAACCGACCTGCGTTTCCCCGTTGACAATGACCCGCCCGCTGACGACGCCGTCCACATCGATGCTGCCCGTCGACGCCAGCTCCTCTCCGATCAGAATCTGCCCCGACACGTCTCCGCGGACCTTCACGGCGCCTTGGCAATGACCGAAACTCCCGGGATTGCCCAGCGAACCAACCGTCCCCAGCGGTCCGACATTGCCGCCGA
>JAJDEC010000332.1 GCA_029259995.1 Phycisphaerae bacterium | reverse complement strand
TCCGGAGAATTCAAACCGATGATGTCTCAATGATTGGCCGACGCCCCCGGCGCGGCAGCCGCCGCCTTCGGAGCTTCGGACGCATTGGCGACGGCATCGATTCGAGAGATCGGCGCCGCTTCCTGAACGACGTCGGACCCGCGCAGCGCCCGCAACACGCCCGCGCCGACTTTGATCGGCAAGGTGCGAAACGCCGAGCCGCCGTAGCGACGACTCTGGGCGCAGAATTGCAGCGCCTTGTCGTAGAGGCCGGCCCGCATCGCTTCCCGCCCCGCCACGAAATAGACGCGGGCAAGTCGCTCGTCGGCGATCTCCTTCGGCAGCAATCGCCGTCCGTCGTCCGACTCGCGAAAGCGCCGAAGCACGTGGGCCTTTACATCCAGATTTCGCGCCATCGACGACTTGCTCAATCGATCCCCGTGCAATCGTCGGTACGCGAGCGGCTCAGAGATCAGGGCGAACGGCTCCGTCGCGCTCAGGCGAAGCCAGAGATCGTAATCCTCGCAGACGGGCAGATCCGGATCGAATCCGCCGATGTCGACAAGGATCGATTTTCGGCAGACGACCGTCGGTACGTGCACAAAACTGCTCAGGAACAACGGCGTCGTGATCTGACCGTCGTGACACGGCTTGGTGCGTCCGGGCACGTCGTGCCGCTCGGCGTCGATCGGCAACATGGGGCCGTAGGCGATTCGAAGCTCCGGCGAGTCATCGAGCAGCCTGACGAATCGCTCAAGCTTGGTCGGCGCCCAGAGATCATCGCTGTCGAGAAACGCGATCGTCTCAGCGCGGGCCGCCTTGATGCCGAGATTGCGCGCCGCGCCCGGGCCGGAGCGCGCCTGTCGGATGACGCGTGCTTGCGCCGGATGATCTGCGATGCCCGTCGCGATGTCCTCTGTCGACCCGTCGTCGACGACGATGACTTCGTAGTCGCCAAATGTCTGCGCGCAGACGGAATCCAGCGACTCGCGGAGAAATCCGAGACGATTGTACGTTGGGATGATCACGCTGATGCGCGGGCAATCCATTCGGGCACCGTTAAAGGGCGCGTGTTCAGCCCGAGCGTGGCGATCCGCCGGGAATCGTCCTCGTCGCGAAGCAATGACTTCGCCAACGATGCGACGGGCGGGCTGCGAGCACCCGGTTGCGAATCCGTTCGCCCGCGCATTCGCGCTGGAACACGACCTGCACACTTCCTGGCCGCGCCTCCCTGCGGTGCACCCCGAATACCGGGATGGGGCGACGCGGCAATGTGTCGTAGTCTTATGTCGGCAAAGTCTGCGGGTCAAGGCGAATTCCGTACCCGCCGAAAACGACCCGCCTCGTCTCCCCGTCGCACCAGAAAAGGAGCAGGGTACAATAGACACCCGCCGCGTCGGGCGTGGCTCGACGATTTGATTGAATTTGGCAGGACTGTGAACGAATGACGCAACCAAACGTGTCGGACAGGAATCTGGTACCGGGGCAGATGGTGCGTGTGAGCCAGACGATTCACACGCGCGAAGGCGACTGGACGTCGCGGTTTGAAGGCAAAGTCGTGCAATTCGCCCCACGACCCACCGGCAGCTGGTATGCGCATGGAAAGGACGACAAACTCTGGCTTCGACGGCTTCGGCTGGAGAAGGAAGACGGTGAGGTCGTTGAGGTCAACCTCGATCAGGATTCCGTCGTGACCATCGTCAAAGACGTCTGATCGAGCGCTGCCCCACGATAGCGGGGATCGACATTTCTCTTGTCGGGATGATCTGTTGCGAGATCGTCGCCGATGCCGTCTGCCATGTCCTCGGACATGAACGACAGGCTCAGAAGAACATTCTGGCTCGCGCTTGCGCTCGCAGTCGGCGTCTGGCTCTTTACCGATACGCTGCGGAAGTATTTTCACGACGACATGGATCGAGAAGAGATTCGATTCGCCTATTGGGGCGGATATCAGGATCATCGCATCTGGTCGGAAGTCATCGACGCGTTTCACGAGCACGAGCCGGACATCGCCATCCGCCAGGAATGGCTCCCGCTTTCCGGCTATCTGACGAAGATCGATCAGCAACTCGTCGCCGGCGCCGGGCCGGATGTGGTGATGTTCCAGGACGAGCCCTTCCCGCGCTACGCCGCAGAACACTTCGTTGATCTGAACGCGTTCGTTGACAACGACGATGAATTCGCATCGCAACTGACCGACTGCTGGCCGTCCGCCGTCGAGTCCTTTCGCGATGGCGATTCGCTTCGAGGCCTTCCGATGCACGGTGGCAACGTCCTCGTCTATTGCAATCCCGATGCATTCGAAAGAGCCTCCCGCTTTCATGGCCGCCCCATCGACATACCGACGGGCGACTGGACGATCGAACAGTTCGTCGCGCTTTGCATCGACTTGACGATTGACGAAAACAGCGACGGCGAGCCAGAGCAGTTCGGTCTGCTTCAACCACACTGGGTCTATTACCTCCCATTCATCTGGTCGCATGGTGGAGCGCTGCTCGACGAATCGAGGATACGTTGGACGCTGACCGGCGAGTCGGCCGTTGCATCGTTTCAACTCTACGCGGATCTGCGTCATCGTTATCACGTGACGCCGACGCCGATGGAATACGCCGGGCAGAACTCCGACACGGCCTTCCTTTCCGGCCGCGTCGCCATGTGCGTCAACGGTCCCTGGTACATGCCCTTCCTGAACGCAACGCACATGCGGCATCGATATCGCGTCGTCGGGATACCGTCCGGGCGGGCTAAAGGTCGAACGCGCGTGACGTGGGACGCACTGTGTATCAATGCAACCTCGGATAGCAGGAAACGCGATCGAGCCTGGCGATTCGTCCGATTCATTCTCTCCGACGAAACGCAGGCAATCTTCGCACAACAACAGCGCGCAATTCCGGCGAGGCGATCGGCAAGCAATGGGTTCATCGCGTCTGGTGGCGGCGACGCATCGCCGGCGGCCGCGTTCGTCGAGGCGATGCATTCGGCCCGGCTCCAGCCCATCACACAACATTGGCTGCCGATGGACTCCGTCGTTCGGCGGCACTTGCTCTCCGTGATTCTCGACGGCGATGCACGGCAAACGCCCGAACAGGCCATCGAAGCCCTCGCCAATGAGAAGATTATTCGCGACTGTTTCGGAGACAGACAATGAATCGTTCGTCCATGCCCAACGGCGGCGGCGGCGTTCGATTCGCGTTGCCGTGGTTCATCGGCTTCGTGTTGCTCTACGCCCTGCCGCTGCTGGCGGCGTCGTTGATTGCCTGCACATCGTGGGACGGCCTGACAAACGCGTCCCTCAAATGGATCGGCGCTGATCATTTCAAAGCTCTCCTTGAAGATCGTATGTTCCGCATCGCGCTGATGAACAGCTTCGCATACGCCGCCGTCAACGTGCCCTGCCAACTCGCTGTCGCCCTGAGTCTCGCACTCCTCGTCAAACATTCCAGACGGCGCGGACTTTGGGCGACAATTTACTATGCGCCACACATGCTCGCCGGCGTCGCGACGATCCTCATCTGGTTGTGGCTCCTGAATCCGCAGGTCGGCCCCATCAATCGCGGATTGCGGTTCGTGTGCCAGTCCATCGGTCTCGATCTGATCACGCCGCCATGGCTTTATTCGGCGACGTGGGCGCGGCCGTCGCTGGTGCTGATGAATCTCTTCTACGCGGGCGGACCGATGTTGATCTTTCTCGCCGCGCTGCTCCGATCCGGCGAAACAGTCCACGAAGCCGCGATGCTTGACGGGGCGTCGCGTCGGCAGCGATTCCTGTTCATCACGCTGCCGCAGATCTCGCCGGCGATCCTTTTCAATGCGTTGACGTTGTTCGTCATCTCGATGCAGTCCTTCGAGAAAGCCTACCTGATGTCCAATTGGCAACAGAGAAATGCGCTGCTGTTCTCCTCCGTCTATATGTATCAATCCGCGTTCGAGCGGCATCGACTCGCCTACGCGCTGGCGCAGGGCCTGGCGCTGCTTTGTCTGCTCGGGTTCGCCGCCATCGCGGCGGTTGGGCTGGGGAAACGATTCGTCGTTTACGACTTCGAGGAGGAGGCCAGCTGAGATGCGCCGATCCGTCACGAAATACACTGTTGCGCGAATGCTCGTCGCGCTGATCCTGTTGCTGCCGGTTCTGTGGGCCGTCTGGGCGTCGCTGCAGCCAGTAGAGCGCATCTTTGCGCCGCCGGGCGGAGTGCACGAATCGACCGGCGAATTTGCGACGGACAATTACACGTCCGCGATGACGCGACTTCCCTTCGGACGATTCCTTGCGAACTCCTTCGTGATCACGCTCGCTTCGACCATTGGTGCCGTCCTGTCCTGCTCGGTTGCCGGATTCGCATTTGCGCGTCTGCGATGGCGAGGCCGGCGCATTGCGTTTGCATTGGCCGTCGCCACGATGGCCATCCCACTGAACCTGCTGATCCTGCCGCAGTTCCTCATCTTCGAGCGGCTCGGCTGGGTGAACACGTACAAGCCGCTGATCGTGCCGCACTGGCTGGCGGCGTCCGGGTTCTTCGTGTTCCTCTTTCGACAGGCGTTCAAGAGTATTCCCCGCGCTTACGAAGATGCCGCCCGACTCGAAGGCGCGACGAACTGGCAACTCTACTGGCACATCATGCTCCCGATGATTCGCCCCGTCGTCGCGGCCGTGGCGGCGATGAGTGCGGTCGGCAGTTGGAACGCGTTCTTCGCACCGATGATTTACCTGTCCGACTTCGAAACCTATCCCGCCTCCGTCGGTCTTCGCATGTTCCACGCGATGGAAGGCACATGGCCGAACCTGATGATGGCGGCGGCCGTTGTGTCCATGATTCCGCCGCTGGTGATTGTACTGGTCGGGCAGCGATGGTTGATGCGGCGGATTGATCAGTGATATGAAGCGACGGCACGAATCATTCAGTGCCATGTCGACCCGCTTATTCGCCCATCAGTAAGGCGGACACGGCCCCGATAGATTCAGTAACGCACTTACAAACAAATCAACATCCCCTGTGTTCTCAAATCCATCATTGTTCATATCGGCGCACCGGCAGTAGTCACCGTCGATCGGTTGTTCCAGCAGGCATCGATTGAACGCGCCGAGGTCCAGTCCGTTGATCACGTTGTCCTGATTGACGTCGGCCGGGCAGATGCATTTGCACTTGCCAGCCGTCCCCACCAGATAGATCGCCGAAATCTCTTCGGGCTCGAGCGCACGATCGAACAGCTCGACTTCGTCGATTCGACCGAAGAAGCCGGGGGCACCAACGAACACGGCGTTCCCACCCCCGATTTGCAGCGGAACACCGTTGCCGATGGCCCCTGAAAAGACGGACAAGTCGCCTGCCGCAACTTGTTCACCGTCAACGTAGAAGTACATGTCGTTGTTGGCCCGATTGACGGTCACTGCAACGAAATGCCATTCGTCATCCGTGATCGTGTGATTCGAGTTGAACGATACGGGAAAGCCGTTGCCAAGCGTGAGAACCAGTGTGTCATTCGTAAACCAGAATCGGTAGCCAACGAAAGTCGGTGCGTCCGTCATCTTGGAGACGACATAGCGATAGATCGACGCATCCGCCTGCCCGAAGAGAATAACCCAGGCGTCGATCGTGAAGTTGCCCGTGTCAAAACCAATAGCGGCATCATGTGGCACGACGACAAGCGACGGATCGCTGAGCAGACCGCCCTGCGTGTAGGCGCCGTCGACCATGCCCAGATTCGGATAAACAGCCGGTCCATCCACGACATCGCCGTGAAGCTTGTTCGGCGACAGATCGCGCACGTTAGACAATCCGTTACCGACGCCGAGCGGCTCCTCCTCATCGAGCGGCCACCATGCGACGAGATCGGTCGGGGCCGGCTCGCAAGAGCAACGCGTCATCCAGAGACGCACGTAGTCGACGCCCGTGTTGTTCTCCACGTAAACATCGAGCCGCCCGTCGATCGTCATCTGCGTCAGCACGTTCCCGCCGCCGGGCAAATTGGCGAGATCGAGACAGAGCGTCTCGACCCGGTTGTTCTGCCATGGATTCGGCAGAATTCCGAAACCATTGCAGGGCATGACCTGCGGGCCGGTACCGATGAAGTAGGACCAGATGAAATTTGTTCCGCCCACGTTTTGAAGCGAGATCGAGTCATTGCACGCGTCCGCGCTATTGGCGTGGGCGCGAAGCCGAATTTCCAATATCGCATGCGTCACATCCACGGGGATGCCGGTGATCGTGTGACAGAATGAGCCGACGGCGGGTACCGTATCGAACGGAACGGAGTTTGCGCAAAGCCCGGACTGAATAAGCAGTGTGCCGGGCGAAGCGGGTTCGACCGGCGGGCAGAAATCATCCGCGATGCCATCATCGAACGGGTTCAGCGGAAGATTCTCGCTGCTCAGGCACGACACTTGCGGATAGGTGCAGGTTGGAATGTCGGGCGAACACTGGCTCGTCGCCGATGCGGCGAGTGCGATATAGAGATCGCGGGCCTGATGGGCGGCCAGCGATGATGGGCTGATCGATGCCGCGACCATCCACGCTGATAGATACATGACGATACGAAATTCGCGCACGCGCATGACGGCCTCCGGGATCAGATGTACGTCGACTCTTCGTGACCGAAACGTCATTCCCAATGGCCCGAGCTCAAACGCCCATCATACCCGACCGCGGCGAGCGGCTCCATGAATGCAACAGTTGATACGGAGAATCGTGCGGATTTGGCGGGCCCGAACGCCCCGAAACGCACCGCCGAGGCGGTCCGGGCGATCTCAGCACGCGGCGCCCAACACCGCGCAACTCGATTTCAAGCCGCGCGGGTGGCATTGGTGGCTTGAGCACCAGTGGCACCCATTTGGCAGCCGACAGCGCCGCCCGGCCGTTGACGGTGCCACTCGGCCTTGACATGCGGCCGATCTGCATTTGCATGAGCATGGGAACTCCGTGCAAATATCCATGCGGCTTGTTGATGCGATCCGGATTGACTGACCTTTCAGCGGCCGATGTACATTCGAACAATCAGGACACCGTCGCGCTCGCGACTCGTTGCAAGAATTCGGTTCGGCGCCCAAGAATCCCAGGCGGCCGCCCCGATTTTCCGACGAATCGTCAAGTTGTCCTGTCATTTGCATTGACTGTTTTCTGACAACATTGAAATCCCTGCCGTTATAATTGCACTCCATTCAAGTCAGCACTGCCCTTTGCTTGACGTGCAACCTGGCCCCTTCGCGTCTGCTCGATTGCCTGTCGCGCCTGTCATTCGAGCGATACTCTCGGGCATGAGATTTCCAGAGCGCTTCGAGTACCGCGAAGACGCCAAGTCTCGCACGCACTGTCAGCCGTCACATGGCCGGTATTCGCGAATCAAGAACCTGTCCGGAGGATTGCAGATGCAATGCAGCATTCAACGATGTGCGATCATACTAACGCTTCTATTTCCCTTCATCGATTCGCACCGGATTCAAGCCCAACAATGGACCGGACCACAACTACTGAATTCCACCGCGTCGATCGATGACGCCGTGGATTGGCACGCACGGATCGCGTCCGACGGTAGCGGAACATGGATCGTTACATGGGAAGGATCCTGGACCTTGACTGACGTCACCGGAATCAATGGAGAGCGAGACATTCTCTTTTCGCGCAGTCTTGACAACGGAATGACCTGGACCGATCCGCAAACGCTGAACCATCTCGCCTTGGAGGACTGTTGTACCGATGAGTTTCCCGACATCGCGACAAATGGAACCGGCACATGGATTTGTGCATGGGATACGACGACCAACGTTGAGGCAGGTGGCGTCAGCACGACAGGTGGCGATGTTGCTTTCTCACGAAGCACGGACAGCGGTCAGACATGGTCAGACGCGACGTGGCTGGACTCCAATGCCCAGATCCTGCCGGGAAACGACTTTGATGTCCGACTCGCCGCAGTGACTGCAACGACATGGATCGCCGTCTGGAAATCGAATGCGGATATCGACGGCATGCTCGACGATGAGGGCGATCTGCTCTTCGTACGCAGCATTGACGATGGCCTTACGTGGTCGGACACGGCACCCCTGAACACAAACGCAGCCATCGATTCCGCCGCCGACCTGAATCCATCTATCACGACCGACGGCGCCGGCACGGTGATCGTCACATGGGATACGATCGAGGGGATTTACTATAGCCGCTCGAATGATGCCGGATTGAACTGGTCTGCGCCGACGGCCCTCGACACTAGCAACATGATCATCGAGCAACGGTCTGCGGTCGCGACCGACGGCGCCGGCGTGTGGATTGCAATCTGGGAAAGCGAACAATTCGCGGCGATCGGACCGGATTACAACTCGGATATCGTCATCAGCCGAAGCACGGACAACGGCCTGACGTGGAGCCCGCCGACACAACTGCATCCGTACTTTGATACGATCAGCCAGGCTGCGTTCGAACTGGAGATATCGAATGACGGGGTTCACTGGCTGGTGACGTGGGCCGCCGAGGAATCGCTGGGAAATACGATTGGCTCAGACTTCGACATCCTGTTCAGCCGCAGTGATGACGCCGGCGCGACGTGGACTTTTCCGGCACCACTGAATGCCAACGCGATCGACGACAATCCTGAGCCATTCAACGACGAAGGTGCGCCGAGTATCGCCAACGACGGCGCCGGACATTGGGTCGCAGTCTTCGATTCCGGAAATTCACTCAACGGCACGCTCGGGACAGACAGCGATCTCTTCGTTGCACGATCGGTCCTCGGCGGTCCCGATGACTGCAACATCAACGGCATCCCCGACATTGACGAACTCGCGGGAAATGACTGCGACGGCAACGGCGTGCTCGACGTCTGCGACCTGAACCCGCTCGATCCCGACAACGACGGCATGATTGCGTCGGACTGTGATAACAACGGCGTGATCGATGCATGTGACGTTGATCCGCTCGATCCGGATGCTGACGGCGAAGTCGCCCCCGACTGCAACGGTAATGATCTTCCCGACGGATGCGACGTTGATCCGGCCGATCCCGACGGGAACGGTGAGACGAGTGCCGACTGCAACACCAACGCGATTCCCGACGAGTGCGAAGCAGATTGCAATGAAAACGGCGTTCCCGATGTATGTGACGTCGATCCCGGCGATCCGGACGGAAACGCGCTGGTCAGCCTGGATTGCAATAGCAATGGCGTGCCGGATGAGTGTGAATTTGGCGTTTGGCGGCAAGCAGCTCGACTTACCGCGCCGAATAACGACGACACGATTCGATTTGGCGACGACGTCGATATATTCGGGGACGTAGCTGTTATTGGAGCGGACCTCGACGACGAAGTGGCGAACAATGGCGGAGCGGCCTTTGTCTTCAGACGAATCGGCGGCGTGTGGACTCCGGAAGTCAAGCTGACCCCGAGCAACCCGACGGCGTCGATGCTTTTCGGGGCGACCGTTGCAATCCACGGCGATCGAATCGTCATCGGTACGTTCAACGGCGAACGAGCGTACGTTTATCGATTTAATGGAGTCGATTGGCTTGAGGAAGCCGTGCTTTCAGAGAGCGTCGATCGATTTGGTCAGATCGTGGAGATCTCAGCGGACCGAATCGTCATCGGAGCGCCGGACGCCGATTTCGTCAATGGCAACTCCGGTGCGGTATTCGTTTATGAACGCGTTGCGGGTAGTTGGAGCCTCACAGCAACGCTGACCGCATCCGATCCTTCCTTCGGCGCTGAACTTGGCTTCTCGATTGACGTTCATGAAGATCGGATTATTGCGGGCGCAGTCTCTGATAGTCAAACGGTCAGTGCGCTTGGAGCAGTGTATGTATTTGAGTTCGATGGACTTGCCTGGTCCCAGTTCGCGAAGCTTACACCCAGCATACCTGATGCTAATCAGCGATTCGGGCGTACTGTCTCGCTCTTGGGTGATCGTCTTACTGCATCAACTGCGACGGGCGGACGAGTCTATTCGTTTCACTTTGACGGCGGCTCATGGGTTGAAGATCAGATCCTGACGGTACTTGGCGGCGACAACGATGGATTCGGCGAATCCGAACGATCAGTCACTCTGAACGGTTCGCGTCTATACATTGGCGCTTCTGCGTCCGATCATGGGGGTGGGTTCAATGCCAATAATGGAAGTGTGTACGAATTTGCAAATGACGGTGTTGCCTGGATCGAGCAAACGGAATTGACTACGAATCCCCTGATTGAGTTGGACAGATTCGGTGACTCGGTGTCAGCGGCTCGGAGTCGCTTGATTGTTGGGGCTCGTAATGCGGCCTATCTTCTGGAATACGGTCTCGACTGCAATGCCAACGGCGTCCTCGACGAATGCGACGTCGACCCGGCCGACCCGGATGGTGACACGATCGTCAGCCCGGACTGCAATGGCAACGGGGCGCCCGATGCGTGCGAACTTGATCCTGCCGATCCGGACGACGACGGAATCGTCCTTGCCGATTGCAACGCCAACGCGATTCCCGACGTGTGCGATCTCGACCCGGCGGATCCCGACGGCAACATGATGACGAGCGCCGATTGCAAT
>JAJDEC010000331.1 GCA_029259995.1 Phycisphaerae bacterium | reverse complement strand
CGATGGTGACGGCGAAGGCAGCACCGATCGCGACGGGACCGACTGGCCCGGCGTATTCGGCAATGGTTCCGTCACCTGGTCCATGGTCGACGTCGGCGACAACTCCAACGCACTGCTTTGGGCCACGTTGTACAACTTCCGATTCGACGCCGATGTCGAGCCGGATGTTGCCCTCGGCGAAGTCACGCTGTCCTGCTTCCGGGATATGCCGGGCAATCCGGATTCCGTCGCAGCGCTGACCGTCGTACCGCAGCCGGCAGCCGTTTCCGTCAAGGTCCTGGGCGGCGGCGCACCCAACCTGCTCGCGACGTGCACCACGACCGACGTCCTCCTGAGCATCACGGATGCAGCCGAAACGCTGGACACCGCTTCACCGGTCATGCGATACCGATATGACCTCGCATCCTTCGTCGATGTTCCGCTCGTCGCCATGGGCGGCGGCATGTATCAGGGCACGTTCCCGCCACCGAGCTGCGGCGACACGCCTCAGTTCTACTTCCGTGCCGAAAGCACGATCGGCACAGTCGTCACACTCCCCGGCGAAGCCGAGACTGCCGGCGAATACCTCACGGCCAATGTCGGCTTTGAGGAAGTAAACACCTATCTCGAAACCGACTTCGAAGCGGGACTGCCCGCCGGCTGGGCACAGGAAGGCTTGTGGAACGTCAGCAGCACATGCAGCAACCTTCCCAGCGGCGCATGCGGCGACAGCGCCGGCAGCAGCGTGGCCTACTTCGGCCAGACCGCTTCCTGCGACTTCGATACGGGCGTTCGCACGGACGAGTCCATGTTCACAC
Source organism: Phycisphaerae bacterium (assembly GCA_029259995.1). GTDB lineage: Bacteria > Planctomycetota > Phycisphaerae > UBA1845 > UTPLA1 > ECT2AJA-110-A. Next base: position 3,673 of record JAJDEC010000331.1, on the reverse strand, counting down.
CGTCCATCGCACTGCCGAACGGTCTGCAGATTCTTCTCACGTATTGTTCCGCCTTCGAACGAGACACAACACCGATCGGCGATTGGCCGGAAGTCCGCGTCACGCCGAACGGTCAGCCGACCGATCTGGTCGACGAGCCGGCCGTTGGTGCATTTGTCGGTGGCCCTCCCGTCTGGGAAGAGCGCATTGTGGACCTCACGCAATACGCCGGCCAGACAATCACCATCGAATTCAACTTCGACAACGTGTTCCCGTCCAACGACGAGTACCTGGGCTGGTTGATCGACAACGTCTCCGTCACGGCGCTCGAAATCGACTGCATCCCCGGATGCGGCAGCCCCGACGGTGACATGAACATCGATGGTTCCGCCAACGGCGTGGACATTCATTCCTTCGCCGCCGCGATGATGAATGCCTCAACCGATTCGCTGGATCTTGCTCACGGCGACTTCAGCGGCAACGGCGTTATTGACGCCGCCGACGTCAACGACATGGTCGCGACGTTGCTTGGCTTGTAACAACCGCCGCTGACGCTCGCAATCAGCGCGCTTTTGACGGGCCGTTCGGTTTGATCACCGAACGGCCCGTTTTTTCTTGTTCATCACGGGTTTCCGGGAGACAGATGCTTGACGAACGCGATTCGACGATCGTCGATAGATAGCATCCCGGAGGGATCCTGCGAAAATTGTTTGACACGGGTTTGCAGGGACCGTTGACGGCGCTTGTCGACGCGGCGGCTGCATTCCACCAAGTCCCGGCAGGGACGACATGAAAATAGCCCAGCCTTTTTCAAGGCTGGGATTGCGACGTGCGTTTTCCCGCGCATTGCCGTCCCGGAGGGACGGCGTGAGCCAGGCGCGTGGCACTCATTCCGTCCCAACGGGACGGAAATTGGCAATCGGAGCGTGACTCAGCGATAAATCGCTGGTCTATTGGATCCCTCCGGTACCCTTCGCGGCACACAATCCAACTTCCAGAACGTGATACGCCGTCATCCCGCAAATTTCGTGAAGGACCTTTTTTCTTGATTACGAATCTGCAGGAACTCACGGTTCTCGACGCTCGATTCCGAGCCGCCGTCCCAAACCCCGGCCCACGATCGAGCGCTGAGCAGGTATGTTGACTTGTGACTGCGCTTTCAATGACGGATGTGATCGCCCTTCAGGATTCGGTTCGAAACCACTGCGTACGCCATGCGGCGAACTTGTGGCCCGCGTACCAATTGGTCGACGGACCGCTCCATGGAATGCAAATCAAGCTTGAACCCCCGGAAACCCGAATCTGTTATGTCGGCTTCTGCCGGCCGACAGCGACCGGTCTCGTGCAGGTTTTCTACAAACGCACGGACGATGCCATCGGCGTTCTGCGATTCGAATCGATCGAATGGCCCAAATGCCGCATAGAGTCCATTCCGCAAAGCCCGTTTGTGACAGACTCGGACGAGCCGCGCCGCAAGTGATCGACGAACGGCAGGACACGCAGATCATGTGCGTCATGTCGGATTCGAGAGTGTCACGAGACGTGCAGGGCGCAGTGCATGACGTCAACGCCGCCGGAGCGTGAATCTCCGCCGCGCATTTCAATCAACGTCGGAATCTTCCCATTCTCGATAGATACTGCGCGAGGTGGGAGTCGAACCCACACATCTTGCGATACAGGATCCTAAATCCTGCGCGTCTGCCAATTCCGCCACTCGCGCGCCACTGCGTCAACCGCGATGGCATTCTACGAATCATCCACTGATTGCGGAAGCATGCCGAATTCGCCCTCGCCGGAATTCGCCGTGGAGATTCAACGAACCCGTCGGACGTGCGATCGTACTACAGGTCGAGCCGAACGGATTCGGCCGCATCAAGTCATCGAATCGCCCAAATGCAAGGAGGCAGACTGTGCATTTCCTTTCAATACTCATGGTCGCAACTCGTGCACTCATCGGCCCTGCCGCCCCCATTCATGGCGCGCCTCAGTATCCGGATTCCCAATTGGATCTGGAACACTACTTCAAAGGCTATGACGCCTGCTTTGTTCTTCTCGACACGACGACCGGCCGGATCTCGCGCTACAAGCCGGAGCGATGCGACACGCGATTCAGCCCCTGCTCCACGTTCAAGATTCCCAATGCGCTCATCGGGCTGGAGACGGGCGTACTCGACGGCCCGGAACACGAGTTCAAGTGGAATGGAACCAAAAATCGACGAAAGGCCTGCAATCGCGATCACACGCTTCGCACTGCCGTTCGTGACTCTGTTGTCTGGTATTTCCAGCGCGTCGCCGATGGCGTCGGTGAAAAACGCATGCGGCAATGGCTGAACGAATCCGACTACGGTAACCAGAACATCTCCGGCGGTCTCACGCAATTCTGGCTCGGCGACAGCCTGGAAATCTCGGCGAACGAGCAAGTCGCGTTCCTGCGAAAACTCCAGAACGAATCGCTTCCGATGTCGGAACGATCCCAGGAGATCGTCAAGGACATCCTGATCGTCGAGCAGACTCCCGAATTCACATTGCGCGGCAAGACGGGCTCGCGCGCCGATGACAGCTACGAACACGCCATTCTCGGCTGGTTCGTCGGAACCGTCGAAACAGGAACGAACACATACGTCTTTGCATGCAACCTTTCTGCCAAAGAACACGCATCGGGAAGCAAAGCACGCGAGTTGTCAAAGAAAGTTCTGCGATCACTCGGCATCCTGTAGCGCGCGGCGCCAACGCCTCAAGGCACTCGCAGAATCCCATTGAATTGACATCGTCAATTCCCTGATAGCCGTGTGAACGCGTGCCGTATTGATCGTGCCATCACAACCCCATCGTTTGCAATCCAATCCCCCCTCGCCTAGGATCTGCGACCGAATTGGTCTGCGAATTCGACTGGACTCGCATTCATAAACCCTTGAATGAACAACCCAGCAGGTACGCACCCGATTTCGATCGATCAAGCGACTGAGGAAGGAAATCATGAATACAGACGAGACAGCAACGAAATTCGTGGCCAGCAAGGGGATCGACGTTTCGAATCCGACTGTCACGCCGTCCGGCCTTTGGTTTACCGACGAACAAGCCGGCGACGGAAAGGCGGCCGCGAAGACGTCCAACGTCACGGTCCATTACACCGGCTGGCTGCCCAACGGATCGAAGTTCGACTCCTCGCGCGATCGTGGCCAGCCAATCACCTTCGGATTGAATCAAGTCATCCCCGGCTGGACTGAAGGCGTGTCAACGATGAAAGTCGGCGGCAAGCGATTTCTCATCATCCCGCCCGATCTCGGCTATGGCGTACAAGGCGCTCCCCCGGCGATCCCGCCGAATGCAACGCTCGTCTTCGAAGTCGAACTTCTCGGCGTCGCCTGACGCAAAAGAGAATTGCACGTTCGATCCGGGTCGCCGCACTGTGGCACGGGCCAATGGCAGGTCCAGTGCGCCATCCACGTCCATGCCACATGCAATCGTGATGTGCTGACGACGTTCTCACATCGAACGTCGCACGGCGCTGTCGGGCACTTTCTCCACGCAGGGCTCCCGCGGACTTCCTGAATCCCGGGAATCGTAGTAACCTGCGCGATTCACTTAATGACACAAGTCGAGATGCAGGACGAAGAAATGAACGCAGCAAAGATTCAGCAGCACGCCAGGAAACACGAAAAAGCGATGACAAAGTTCCTCCGGGAGATCGTCG
>JAJDEC010000034.1 GCA_029259995.1 Phycisphaerae bacterium | reverse complement strand
TCAGGTCGCGCGTTTCGTCGCCGAGCCAGTCGGCGAAGGCGTCCCACACCGCTTCGGGCCCGTCGAGGGACGGCACCATCCGGTCGATGGTGGCGACGACCGCCTCGGCCGCCTCAAAGGGACTGCGGTCGTCATCCGGGGTCGCGCGCAGCAATGGGGAAGCTCCCATTCGGACGGCCATCCTAGCCGATCGCGCGGTTGATGATGGAACGCACCCGGTCGGGGTGGGAGAGGGTCAGCACGTGACCGCCCCCTTCGACGATGTCGAGATCGGTCTCGTCCCAACGGACGATGGCGGCACTTATGAACTGCACACGGACATCTACTGGGCGACGGTGGGCGAGGGACCTCGACCTGTCGTGTTGTGGATTCATGGCGGCGGCTGGCAGAGTGGTTCTTATCAGAACTTCGCGCAGGCGGCGCGGCCGCTGTTGAGTCGCGGAATTCACATCGCACTGACGGACTATCGCCTGAGTGGTCAGGCCATTTTTCCGGCGCAGATCCATGACGTGAAAGGACTGGTTCGACACTTGCGCGCCAATGCAGTCATGTACAACATCGATCCCGATCGCATCGGCGCCTGGGGCACATCGGCCGGGGGACATCTGACGGCGCTGCTCGCGACATCAGGAAATGCCGTTCAGTTGGAAGGCGCGTCGGGCGGAAACTCGACGTTTTCGAGCCGCATCCAGGCGGGCGTGGATTTCTTCGGACCGACGGATCTGTTTCAGATGAACGCGGATGTGACCGACCCGCCGGGGAGCGGCATCAATCACGACGCCTTCAACTCGCCCGAGTCGCGGCTGGTCGGGTTTGATGCGCCGGGCGAGGGCATCGGCGTCTTGCGTGACAACATCGGGAATCCGAACCCGCCGTTCGCCGAGAAGGTGAATCTCGTCTTCCTCGCGAACACAGACGCCCATGCATCCGTGGACGATCCGCCGCTGTTCATCGGACACGGTCTCGATGATCGATCCGTGCCGTTTCTTCAGAGCGTTCGATTGTTTAACGCGCTCAACCCGTTGGGTGTTGATGTGACACTACGGCCTGTCCCCGGTGCCGGCCACGGCGCGCTGGGCGCCGAAACAGACGAGCAGGCGCGGGAGTTTCTGGTTCGCCGATTGCTACCGCGGACGGCGGCGGACATGAATTGTGATGGCGACGTCAATGCGGCCGATATTCCGCTGTTCACGTTGGCGTTGCTTCGTCCCGGCGTGTACTCCGTCGTGCAGCCGGCGTGCAACTCGACCAACGGTGACTTCAACGAAGACTTTGAGATCGACGGCCGCGACGTTTCGGGATTCATTGAGCAATTGCTGAATATGTAAAAAGAGAGGAAGGCGGGACTCGGCCGAAGCCAATTCCCGCCCTACTCCGTTCCCCACCAGGCCGAAGCCTGAAAAAAAGAGTCGAGGGTGCCCGTCGCCGCCGCCTTAGCGGAGCAGCGCCAGGATCTGCGAGGACTGCTGGCTGGCGACGCCGAGCAGCGAGATCGACGACTGAAGCAGCGTGTTCTGTCTCGACAAGTTCGCTGTCTCCACCGCAAAGTCAACGTCGTTGATCAGACTTCGAGCAGATTCCAGAGAGACCTTGGTCGCATTCAGCGAGTTGATCGATGTCTCGACCTGGAACTTCTGGAAGCCACCGATACGGCCTCGCTGCGTCGCGACCTGGTTGATCGCGGACTTGGCGATCAACACGGCGTTGTTGGCGTCGGTGGACAAGTCGTTCGATCCACCACTCTTCAGCTCACTCAGGAAACCGGTATTCGAATCGCCGAGTTCGTGAGCGAAGATGGAGTTCACGCCGACGGTTGCCTGCGTGTTGCTGGCCGTTCCGAGCTGGAACGTCAGACCGCCGCCCGCAATGTTCAGCGTTCCGACGGATCCGGACGTCACGTTGCCCGCCGCCGTCAGCGAAAACTCGCCGCTGCTGCCGTTTGAGTTGAAGCTGACGCGAAGGCCATCGACAAACGCCTTCTGACCGTTGACGGTCACTTCCGCGTCGGACCCCGTCGTCTGCTGAACGCCACCGGCGAAGTCCGTGTCACCACTGATGAACGTCGAACCCACGAAGGCATCCGAACCGTATTCCCGGCTCTGGATGTGCAGTTCCGTACCACTGACGGATGCCGAGACGCCCGTTTCGCTGGCGGCTGCAATGACTTTGTCGCGGATGTCTGTGATAGAATCGGAATCCGCAACTGTGATCGTCGCCGTGCCGGCCGTGCCTGTCACTGTGAATTCCGCCGCACTGATCGATGTCAGGTTGGCGACTGTCGCTGAAGCGACGGTGCCGGCAGCCTGAACGTTGACGGCAAAATTCTGACTGGAATTGGACGTGGGTCGGCTGAAGAGCTTGACGTCCGTCACGAGCGTCGGTGAGGACGCTGTGCTGCGGATGCCCTGCTGGCCGTCGAGGAGTCGCTTGCCGTTAAACGTCGTCGTCTGCACGATTCGGTTAATGGCGTCGATCGCGTTGTCGATCTGGGCCTGATTCGCCGAGATTTCCGCGGAACTCAGACCACCGGAACTGGTGCTCTGTGCGGCCAGCGTTTCAATCTCGGAAAGCAGGTTGCCAATCTCGCCCAGTGACGAGTCGGCTACGTCCAATACGGAATTGGCGCGCTGACCGTTTGTGATGGCCGCATCGACGGCCGTCAGTTCCGCAGTCAGGCTCTTGACGGCGATAAGACCCGCAGGATCATCAGATCCCTTGTTGATCTTGAAGCCGGTCGACAGCTTGGTCAGCGAGTCCGACTGCGCCGAGGACGTCTTGTTGAGGATGTTCAATAACGAGAGTGTGTTGACATTGTTGACTGTGAGACCCATGACTCTTTCCCTTTATCTGCCGGTGAGGAACTATTCACACCTTGCCGGGCAGTACTGCCGGTCGCAGCCCCTGCCCTTTTCAATGCTGGCATTAGGGTTTTCGTTGAATCGCGGGGTAAACGTAAGATATAACAAATCGCGAGTCGATTTTTCGACATGCGGAAAAACGCTGCTGCAACGTTAGGCTCGTAAGGTAGTTACGGCAGCCGTCCGAATAGGCGGTGTGTCCGTTTTTCGACAGTTGTCTGTATTGGGATCTCGCGGTCCGTCTTTTGCCTATCTTCGCAGATGCGGCGCGCAGCAAGATGCGGTCCGATCACGTTGATTTGGATGGAAATGAGAAGAATGCCAGTCGCATGTCACGGGATGGGCGTCGTTGCAGCATCGGCCTTGGCCTGCAGTCTTGCTTCGTATGCTTCAATCTGATCGATCGCATCGCGCGTGATCGGACGAATCTTCAGCTTTCCGCTTTCCGTGCCCACGACGAGCCGAATGACATTGCCGTCGTTCTTGTCGACCGCGGCGAAGTTTTCCAGGTCGAACTCGGCGACGATCAGCCACGTGGGCCCCTCGAACTGCTTGAGATCCGGTAACCGGCGAAGTTTCGTGATGCGCGCTTCCTTCAGTACATTGAAGGTGGATTCAAACCGGGCCGGCGGAATCTCGGTTCCCGGTTCACTTGTATACATGAGTTTGAATTCGCTGTACTTGGCCTCGCCGCAGATTCGAAAGAATCGATCAATGAATCGATTGACTTCCAGATCTGTCGTTCGCAGCTCGTCCGGAAACTCGAACTTGGGTTTGAGCTCGTCATTGACGATGACGGATTCCGGAAAGACGTCCTCCGTCCGATACTCTGCATCCTCGTCTTCGACGACGATCAGGACTGTCGTACCGAGTGCCGCGGCAATGACGGCCAGTATGAACAATGGATTCTTGATTCCGCGCAATAGTCGATCTCCCGATATGCCACTTCAAGTTACCGGATCGAGGGATTTGCGACCAGTCACGAAACAACGCGTGGGCGTTTGACGTGTCCGAGAACCCATGAATCAGAGGCCGCCCCTGCGGACCGCCCGCTGCATGTCTCGCTGGTCCTGCTTCTTGCGTGCGTCCTGTCGCTTGTCGTGGACTTTCTTGCCGACGGCGAGGGCCAGTTCGATCTTGGCCCGCCCCTCCTCATTGAAATAGACCCGGAGGGGGATGAGCGTCTGACCTTTGATTTTGACCTTGATGGAAAGCTTGCGGATCTCACGTCGATGGAGAAGTAACTCCTTGACGCGTTTGGAGTCATGATTGAGATGGCTGGCCTGCTCGTAGGGTTGAATCTGGAAATTGTGAAGCGTGGCCTTTCCGGCGTCGATCCGGGCATAGGCCTCGCCAAGACTGGCTTGCCCTAGCCGTAAACTCTTAACTTCACTACCCTTAAGAACGAGCCCCGCTTCCACTGTCTCCAGTATCTGATATTCGAATCGCGCCTTGCGATTGGATAATTCCGGCCCTTCCGAGCCGCCCGATTTCTTCCTAATCTTAGACATTACAACACTTTACGACGAAACACAGAGTTATCCAGCGGATTTGCTGAGATGCAGCCTGCCAGGTGCCGTAATGTATAATAGGATGTCAACGATGAACGGGGAAGCAGACACAGGCCGACTGACGCAGCTCGAAGAGCGGCGTCTGATCGAACATGCGCAGCGCGGTTGCGAATCGAGCGCGCATCGCCTGATCGCTGCGCACCAGGATCGGCTTCATGCGTTTGTATGGCGAATGGTCCGTCGGGATCACGACGCCGAGGAGATATGCCAGGACGCGTTCATGCGCGCTTTTCAGGCGCTGGACAAGTTCGACTTCAACTATCGATTCAGCACGTGGCTCTTCACGATCGGTTATCGCCTCTGCCTGAACACGATTCGCCGTCGGAAAGATTATTCCGGCGAGATGGACTTCTCGGCCCTGCCCGGCAACGGCCGCGCAGAACCTGCGGCCGATATTTCGGAGCAGTTCGCGAACAGTGACGAGGCGAAGCGGCTGAAAAAAGTCATCTGGGATTCTGTGGAAAATCTGACACCGCCGCAGCGCGCGGCGGTATTACTATTCTATAGAGAGTCCCTGAGCTGTCAGGAAATCGGGGACATCCTCGAGATGCCCAGCGCCACGGTCAAGAGCCATTTGCATCGTGCGAGAACGCGGTTGAAGGGCATGCTTGAGAAACAACTGGTGGAGGATTGGTCGGCAGTCAAGTTCGGCGAAGCGTCGGCATGACTGATTGGTGCGACCGGTCATTTGATAAAGGGGTGAATACGTGTTGATGACGTGTCGCCATGTGAATGAGCAGCGAGATTTGTACCTGGACGGCGAGTTGTCGCCGAGCCTGACGGCTGAGGTCCATGCCCATCTGCTGCAGTGTCCCGCGTGCCAGCAGCAGTTCGAAATGATGCGTGCGTGCGGAGACTTGATTTCCAAAGATACAGCTGAGCCGGTACTCGATTCCGGTTTTGCAAGTCGCATCGTTGCCTCGCTTCCGAGGCGATCGGCGCAGCCCGTCTTGATGACGCGCCGCGATGCACGGCAACGGTTCTTCCGGCTCTTCGCGGGCGCGGGTCTTCCCGCGGCGGCGGCAATGCTGTTTCTTTGCGTGTTGATCTGGCCGTCGAATTCTGCGCCGGAAGGCATCGTCCTCCCTGCCAGCAAGGAAATAACGCCACCGAGCCCCGTCGAGACTCTGGTCCGTCCGATGTCGGACGCTATCAGCGAAACGGGCAGGACAATTCAGCGCATGACGGACGCGGTTGAGAAAACCGTTGAATCCGCCAACATGAATCTTCCTTCAGACGGCGCGACTTCGCAGCCATCCCTGATCGACGTCTTCCTGTCGCCGTTCAAGGATGCCATGACACCGATTGACGCGAATGAGAAGACTCAAGAGGAGATCGTTCGATTCTGATCGCAAGGACGATTCGACACTCGGAGAACATATCGCGCCGTCGCACATTCGCGGCGGCGTTTTTTCTTGGTGCGCTGGGATGGCTCGCTTCTGATCCGCAGATCAGTACCGCATCGGCAGAATCGAATCTTGAATCGGACCAGGTCGACTTTGCGCGACTCGTGCCGGGCGACGCCGATTTCTATGTCGAGGTCCGGAATCTGACTGAGATCCGGGCCTCGTTTCAATCCCTGGGAATCTGGGAGACTTTGCGCGAGATCATTGAAGGCGATGAGGCAACGAGCCAGCCGCTGCGACAAAGTCAACAACTCCTTGGGATGACTTCCGAACAATTGATCGATCGCGTCCTGGGACATCGGGCCGCGCTCTTTGCCCGCCGTTCGGACGACTGGCAGAACGGCGTGCTGATCGCGGAAATCAAGTCGCGCGTCGCACTTCGGGCATTGATCGATCGCTGGCGGGGGCGACCGATCGGCGGCGAGGGACCGGTTCGACGATATCAACTGCCCGGCAATCTGCGATGCGCCGTGCTCGATCGCATCGTCATCCTTGGACCGCCGGGTGATCCGGACGGGCTGTGGGCCAGAAGCGTCCTGTTGCTGACTGGGCGCGGACCGCATTTGGCGGGCCAATCCGCCTTCGCGTCACTCCGTTCGCGTTTCGATGCATCGTCCGATGCAATTATTTTCTCGCGCTGGCCCGATGACTATCCGTTTGCGTTCGCCGACTGCGAACGCCTGATGATGTCGATGCGCTTCGAGGGATCGCAAACGTCCTGCCATTTGTATGGTCGCCGGCGTCATTCGCTGGTGGGCAAGGCGACGATCTCTTCGGACTTACTCGACAGCGTCCTGCCTTCGTCGATCGCATGTTGGGCCGGTTCGCTGGATGAAAAATCGGCGGCGGTTTCACATGAACCACTGACTCCGTCTGGGCCGGGCGAGATTCTCCACCAGATGCTCGGGAAACTGCCGATATGGGGCGGACATGAGAACTCGCTGATCCAGTCGATTGACCAATGTGCGTTGATTCAGATCGGATCAACGGATTCGAACGCCATCCAGTTTCCGTCCCTCACGCTGACGCTGACGTCACGGGACTCGACGGGGCTCGTCGAAAGACTCGACGTGGTCTTTACTTTCGTATCCCAGTTGATCGCTCATTTCTCCAGATCCGACGGCGAGGCGTTTGACGTGCCAGTCGTGGAACGCGTCGATGCATCCGCGTCCGCCGTTCGACGCGTCGATCTTGGCCGCCTGATCGCGAAACGCGACGGGCTCTCGATCTTGCGACCCATGGAACTCGCGTGGGGCGTTTCGGGCTCGAGAATCATCGTCGGAACGGATTCCGGCACCGTTGTCAAGGTACTTTCCGAGCCCCTGGCACGGGCTGAAGTCGCCAGGCAACGTCAGTCGGCCGCGGCCATTCGGGGCCTCTACGACCTTGACAAGGAGTCGATCGCCGAATTCGGCGTCCTTCGAGGTCGTGCCGTCGCCGATGTGTTTGATTCCTGGATCACGTACGCCAACAAGACTCAGCCGTTCGTCATGTCCGACGCCTGGTGGCAGCTCTGGATCGCGGGAAAGCTCGCCGATGCGTCGCGACTGGGAATCGGGCTGGTCGACGACAAATCAGCGCCCGGCCGCGCAATCGTCAAGGAAATTGATGCGTTCTCGCCTGCCGTTTCCTACCTGCAATTAGGAGACGTCATCGTCGGCGTCTCCGGCAAGCCACTTTCCAGGACCCACGCGGCGCGCTCCGTCGCTCGACGATACGAGGCACGAGGAAACAAGCGGGAGATGTCGTTCGAAGTCATGCGAGGCAATCAGCGTATCGTGCTCGATATTCCTGTACCCCACACGGCGGAACTGCGCGCCCTGGATTTCAAACCCGTCACGGCGCTCAAGCGTCTGTCCGCATTACTGAAGGGTATTGATCGCGCCGCCTATGTCCGTGTTGCGGATGATCCGGCGCATCTGGATGTCCGGATTGATGTTCACTGGTCGGAAATGAAGAATCGTCGCGAATCTTCGGCGGAATAAGGAAAAATGTTCTGGGCCGTCTCTCGAAGCCACTTCAAATCCGCACGACAGGCGTCGGATTCAGCCCACACATTGCGATTTCCACGACTGACTCGCAACGAGCGGATCGTTCATCATTGTCCGCCACAAGGCGCGGACGCCACGCACGCCAGAGCGAAATGAAATGAAGTGTAACGCCCCCCCCTCAGTCGGGCCGCCGTTTCCGATGGATGACGAATACGCGGCGACTCGTTGTCGCGGCTCCATTCGTCGTCCGCCACGGAGGGCGGACGCTACGCTTGGACGAATGTTGCTCTAATTCCCGATTGCCGCGATCTGCGAATCGAGATTCTCGTGGGCAGCGGCAACGACGCCGTCGATCACATCCTGAATCGGCTTGCCCTTGATACGGACGCCGGCCGCATGGGCGTGCCCGCCGCCATTGAATTGCTGTGCAAGCTCCACGACTCGAACGCCGCCTTCGCCGCGCAGGTTGATTCGGACGACGTCCTTCTCCCCTTCGGTAAAGAGCAGCGCCATGTGGACGCCCTTCAACGCGAGCGGAATGGAGACCTGGTCGTCGATGTCCTCGGCACGGGCGCCGGCCGCCAGAAAGTCCTCGTGCGTCAGATAGCTGTATGCGATTCGCTGATCGTTGGTAATGACGGTGTTGTCATAAACACGTCGGAGCAAATCAAAATCCGATCGCACCTGGGATCGACAGAGTTGCTCGCCGACGAATGCGACATCCGCACCGTTTCGAAGGAGCATGGCGGCCGTTTCCATGGTCGACGGCGATGTGCTTGGAAGGCTGAATCCGGCTGTGTCCCCATAGATTCCGGCATACAGCAGCGATGCGACGTTCTGCGATATCTTCCAGTCGAGCTTCTCAATCAGTCGCGCAACAAGTTCGCAGGTGCTTGATGCGCCGGCATCGATCCAGTTATGACGGCCGAAATTCGTGTTCGAGATGTGGTGATCGATATTGAAGATCGCCGCATCGTCAACCAGATCGATCGATGGTTCGACGTTGATGCGCTTTGCCCCCGCCGTATCCAGGATGACGAATGCGTCGAAGCCGTCATCCCTGGACCAACGATCCACGCGCGGCGTCGCATCTCCGAGGCGGATCATGAAATCGAGCTTGTTGGCAATCGTCGATGCCGGCAGGCCGCACACGGCGTCGATGCCCTGTTCTCGCATGGCCGTCGAGAACCCCAGGGCGGAACCGATCGCGTCGGCGTCAGGTGTGACGTGACCGAGTGCGAGGGGCTTGCGTCTGGAAAGGAGTTGCCGGATGAATTCGTCATCCGGCAGGAAGCTGTTCTGTTGCTCTGTCATGGACCTGATTTCCCCCTTCGAGGCAACATTGACGGCGAATCCCCAATCGTTGTCTCGACACAACGTCCATCCGTTCACGCAGAATCTGTTTCACGAGACTGCATTCCAAACGATCACGACGGCACGCCAGAATACGCGACGGGGCAACGTGGAGCCAGTTCACTGTAAAAAACGCGTGATTCGTGGTGAGAAAAGGCGGCCAGGGTCCGGGTGCGTGCTGGGGGGAAACACGCGGGGCGCCGAAGCCCTGACCGCGGCGGACATCGTATTCAGTGCCCCATAGGTTTCAAGCGAAAAGCGATCACGAGTGCGCGCAATTACGGCGCATCCGAACATATTCGGTCGCGCAGATTCTGCGTGCATCGATGTAAATCGTCAGGGCTTGATTGCAATGACGATGAAGCACATCACGATCAGGAAAACAAGGCCCGGCAGGAACAGAACTGCGGCAAGAAAAAAAGGACGCCGGGCAACAAACAGATGCAGGAGTTGTCGAAGGTAGAGCAACTGTTGTCGCGTCGTCAGCTTGCTCTCGCCCTCGCAACGGTCGACGAAGTGAATCGGCACCTCGCTGATGCGGCTGCATCCTGCGCGGACGCAGATTTCCAGACCAATCTTGTATCCGATCGGCAACAAACCGTTCTTTTGCGCGGATTCAAGGGTTCGGCGATGAAGGCAGAAGAATCCGGCCATCGGATCCATGGCGTTCACCAACGGTCGCGCGAGCCATGTCGCGACTTTGGAATTCAGGCGTCGGAAGAAGCCCCAATTCTCATCGGTGCGACCGCCGTCGATGTAACGGGAACCGATTGAGAAGTCGGATTCATCACGAGCCACTGGCATGATGACGTCCACGAGATTCTCAGGCGGATGGGACAGATCCGCATCCATACAGACGAGAATGTCGCGATCCGACTCCTGAAAACCGCGTACGACGGCAGAGGAAAGTCCGCGTTCATCGTTTCGCATGATGAGGCGTACGGAATAAGTCTTCGACAGGTCCGCAACGATGTCCGCCGTCCTGTCCGGGCTTGCGTCGTCGACAATCAGCAGCTCGGCGTCGATCCCGGCGGTTCGAGTCGTCTTGAAGATCCGCGCGCACAAGTCGGGAAGATTCTCTGCTTCGCAATACGTCGGCACGATGATGGAGACGCGAACGACTTGCATGGCCGTGGATTCTATCGCCTGCGAGTCGCGGCGCAATCCACTCAATGCCTGCTTCCCGGATGTCGCACTCGTCGTCGTTCCCATAACAGTCAAACCTTGATACGCAGACTCGGCTCCAGCGCAACCCGCCATTCCTGTTTACTGAGTCGGAAACCAACGGCCGGCTGGTAAGCAGGTCTCGTTCGAATGAACGCAATCGGGCGTGACGACCGGTAAAGGCATACGCCACGACGCTTTCGGCGCCCGCGAGTACACTCCGCGCCCGATATGACGTCGGACGGGATCGGACAAATTTGCGCACTGAGTGCGGCGATGACATGGGCGCTGGCGCTGGTCTTTTTTCGAAAGAGCGGCGAGCGCGTACATCCATTGGCGTTGAATCTCTTCAAGAACGTCGTCGGGATCGTGATGATCTTTGTGACGCTGGGGATCTTCTACTCGCTGGGCGTGACGAATCAGGAATTTGATCCGGGAAGCGACGCGAACTGGCGATCGACGTTACCCGTCGCGGATTACTACCTGCTGATCATCAGCGGATTCCTGGGAATCGCCGTCGCCGATACGTTGCTGTTCAAGTGCCTGAATCTCGTCGGCGTGAGCATGTTCGTCATCGTCGAATGCACCTACAGCCCGATTACGCTCGTCGTGGCCTGGTGGGTACTGGCGGAAAAGATTGAATGGCCGCACATTTTCGGCGGTATTCTGATTCTCATTGCCATCCTGATGACGGTCAAAGCCCGGCCCCCGGCAGATCGAACGCGTCGCGAAGTCCTCACAGGGCTGGTGCTCGGCATCCTGTATATCTTCCTGATGGCAATCGGGATCGTCTTGTCGAAGCCCGTGTTTGCGACGGACGGATTTCCTCTCCTGGAAGCGACTGTGCTTCGACTGCTTGCGGGGACTGCGGCGCTGGCGCTGATGGCCGCGGCGTCGCCGAAGCGCAGGGAGCTGTTCTCGGTTTTCATACCAACGCGATTCTGGAAATACACGTTTCCCGGCGCATTTCTGGGCGGATTTGTCTCCATGGTGTTCTGGCTGGCGGGATTCAAGTACACGGAGACGGGCGTCGCGGCGATTCTGAATCAGACGTCAGTCATCTTCGCGGCCGTGTTTGCGATGATCTTCCTGAAAGAGCACATTTCGGGGCGAAAGCTGGCTTCGATCGGTCTGGCGTTTGCGGGCGTGCTGCTCGTGCGCATCGGGCCGGGCCTTGGCAATCTGTTTGCGAAGCTCACGCAACATGAATGACGACTTCGCGCGTGTGCGGCCGGCGGCGATGCTCCCACAGGTAAATGCCCTGCCATGTACCGAGCGCGAGCGACGCGTCAATGATCGGAATTGCCAACGTCGTGGCAGTCAATATCGCCTTGATGTGTGACGGCATGTCGTCGGGGCCTTCCGACGTATGCGTGTAGAGATCGTCGTTCTCAGGAACCAGGCGATTGAGCCAGGCTTCGAGATCGCGTCGGGCGGATGCGTCGGCGTTCTCCTGGATTGTCAGACTGGCGGACGTGTGGCGGATGAAGATCGTGCAAAGCCCTACGTCAACGGATGAGCGATTCACGATGGGCGCGATGCGATCCGTGATTTCGTGCAGGCCCTGCCCCGGCGTCTGAATTCGCAGTCGCTCAATCATGCGGGCGAGCCCCCTTCGTATATTGACATCTGTCTCATTATGACAATATACAACGATACCCCAAGTTCTGATTGCATTTTTTCATTGTAATTGTCTTGACTCATTTCAACTGGCGTGTATATTTCTAAGCATGAATAGCGGGCCGGCGGCCCAATGTCTAACTTAACGGATCGAAAAAGGACAACGAGAATCCAAACGATGTTACGCGTGGAAACACAATACAGAACGCAGGCCAGTTCGCTGACGCTACATGACGTCCGAGCTTTGCGATCGTATTGGTCGCCGATGTCGCGATTCATAACCAACGCCCTGCCATGCATTTGCAAGCTCGACGGCTTTGCAGTCGAAAAGCCCGGCAATGGCGAAGCAGGAATGGATTGCACGGATACCGGCCCTCCACGTTGAGGCATTTGGTGATTTGATACCAAAGCCCCGGGAGCGGTCGCCGCTCCCGGGGCTTTTTTTGTTGACTGATGCGGCTCGGGCCGTGGAGGCATGAAGACAAACGTCGATTTTGGCGTCGCAGCAACGCGTGTTGATGCGGCTGCGGAGAGGTTGCGCGCATGGCGAAGTGTGTCCCTTGCAATGCGCAGAGTGAACGAGGCACTGGAGGAAATGCGATGATCAATCGATACGGCCTCTACTTGCGTGCGATGGCGGATGAAGACGTTGCGCGTTGGCACATTCGCATCGCGCCGGACACATGGATTTGGGGTAAGTCGATGCGCTACCGACGGCGCGCGGATCGTCTCACGACTTGGGTTCCGCGCGTTCCGTGCACGGTTTCGGAAAGCATCGGTTTATTTGATAGCTCAGAGGACAGAGCACCAAGTTGTTAACTTGGCGGTCGCTGGTTCGATTCCAGCTCAACCCACACAGCCCGTTACGGCGGGCAGACCCTGGCCGAGGGTATTCGGCCGACAGATTTGAGGATCTGGCAAGCTTCGGGACGAGGGATCGACGCATTGGATTGACCGGTTGTGTCAGTGACGCGGCATATGTCGCAACAGCGATGATGCCGCCGAGCCGGCACAACACCACAGACGCGGCTCGCCGCCGGGCGGATACCGTCGGGAGACACTGGAATGGTCGTATTCGTCCGCGTTTCGCGGGGGGACGGGACGAAGGCGGTTCAGAACGGTCACTGTTTCGACTCAAGCACGGCGCCGTCGATGTTTGCGGGGTGAACCGATGCGTCGGCCTTCGGACCGACTTTTTGAGAATTGACGCGTCGCGACGTGTGGTTGCGATGGCGATTTGAGATTGGCGCGTTCTTGCGCGACGGCATGCCGACGTTGGGCGTCGGCATGGCACTCGGGTGAACGCGTCATGCATGCCTTGGAGGGCATGCATGGCACCCGATTGACTGGGTTACGACAACGAAAGGAGGTGACCCGATGTTCAGCAACAAGGTACGGATCGGAAAGCACGAGCGGGGCCTCTGGTTCCGCGATCAGGACTTCAACGGGATTCTGAAGCCGGGGAAGTATCGGTACTGGCGATGGCCGTTACGGGCGTGTCGCAACGTGGCGCAGATTGTGAGCACGCTCGTGACGAAGTTCGAGCACCCGCTGCTCGATCTGATCGTTCGCGATCCGCAGGCGCGCGAGGAGCTGTTGGTCCTGGACCTCGGTGATACGGAGCGTGCGCTCGTCTGGAAGGACGATCGACTGACGTACATCCTCGGACCGGGGCGGCATGCGTTCTGGCGCGAGCCGGCGGAACTGAGCGTGGAGCGATTCGACGTGAGCGAGTTCCGCTTCGAGCACGGGCGATTGGAGACGATCGTCGCGATGACCGACGCGCGGAAGCACTTGCTGATCGTCGACGTCGAGCCGCACGAGACGGTTCTGCTCCTGCGCGACGGTCAGATCGTCGAAACGTTGAGCGAAGGTCGACACGCCTACTGGCGGGCGGCCGGGCGGCTTGAGGTGCGCACGATCGATCGGCGCGAGCAGGTCCTGGATGTCGCGGGGCAGGAGATCATGACGAACGACAAAGTGACACTTCGTATGAACCTGCTCGTGACGTGGAGCGTGAGTGATCCCGTCAAGGCGGCGACGCTCGTCAAGGAAGCGGACCAGGCGCTGTATCGGGACGCACAGCTCGCGCTGCGGGCGGCGATCGGTACGCGCAAGCTGGAGACGCTGTTGACCAACAAGGACGCGATCGGCGACGAACTGCGTAACGCGATGGTCAAGCGGGCGGAGCGCATCGGAATCATGATTCACACGGTCGGGCTGAAGGACATCATCCTGCCAGGTGAGATGAAAGTGATTCTGAACCGCGTCATCGAGGCCGAAAAGGCGGCCGAGGCGAACCTGATCCGTCGGCGCGAGGAGACGGCGACGGTTCGCAGCCAGCTCAACACGGCGAAGCTGCTTGCGGAGAACCCGCACCTGGCGCGCGAGCGTGAGCTGGAATTGCTCGGCGAGATTCTGCGCGGAACCAAGGCGACGATCGTCCTCGGAAACGGAGACATCGCCGACCAGGTCCGCGGCATGATCGGAAGCCTGCAGTCGTAAACACTCGGTTCGTCGTTGCTTCGATGGGACCCTCATGTCTGCGCCGTGTCGGATCGGTTGTATCCGGCACGGCGCCGGGCCGGTGGGCAAAGCGGTCATGGCGGATCGATGTTGTGAGTGCCGCTGAAACTTAAGTGGAACGGGCGAATCGCCTGTTTCGGAACCGGCTATTAGCCGGTTCCACACTTCCGGTTGCACACTCCGGGTTCCACAGGGCCGGTTCCACACGGCCGCAATCAGAAATTGTCGTAACTCTCAGCCGGAGAGAAGCGGCGGCCGGTCTTGGCAACGAGCCGGCCGTCGCAGATTTGAGTGTCGTTGCCATGTGATGTTTTTTGCAACGGAAAGGAGGTGATGCCTGGGCGTGATGGTCGCTGACCGCGCGGCGCCGCGCGGTCGGCGTCCTTCACGACATTTTCTGAGTTGAAGTCAGGACGCGATGCAGCGCGATTGGTGAATCGAGGCATGTCGCCCTTAAGGCGAGAGTGTCCGGGAATTAGAACAACCTTTCAGGGTTAGACACGTGCAATTGTCAAAAACCCAGGGCTGCACTGCGACCGCTTTGCGGTCTTCGCTTGCCCTAGGCTTCCCTGGCTCGCTCTTTCAGAGCTTGTGTCAAAGCGCTGTGTGGTGGATTCGTCGGACAGCCTCACTCTATGGGTCGGCAATGCACCCGGCGGAACTGAATTCGTCAGACTTCACGAGACAAGTTGACTCCCTGTGGGTTGCCGGCTGGTCGCGCCGGCGCCGCTCTTATATGGCGGTCGCGCGAGAGGTTCGATTCCTCCTCACAGGACTGTGACGCGAGATGGGTTGGCGTGACTTCGATGGATTGACTCACGCATTTGCGGATCACCGATCAAGGTCAAACTTGATCATGCGCGAATCAGAATCTTCGAACACCGATCCGACGGAGAATGTCGGTCGACCGGCAGAGAGCGATCGACGTGACGACGGACAGAGCGATCCCGGCGTTCGGCCGTGGATTGAGCTACTCCCCTATCAGAAAAACGCGATCGAATGCAACTCGCGGTTTACGTGGAACTGCTGGTCGAGGCAGACCGGCAAGAGTTTCACATTCAGCCTGCGCCGATTGATTCGCGGCCTGTTACGGCGCCGGAACCAGATCATTTTGTCGGCGGGTGAGCGGCAGAGCCGGGAAGTGATGCACAAGATTCGCATGCACTGCCAGGCGATGCGAATACATGCCTCAATTTCCGGCAATGACGTTATGTCGGGTGCGTCATTCAAGACGATGGAGGCGACGCTGCCGAACGGCGTTCGGATTCTGGCGCTGCCGGCGAATCCGATGACGGCTCGCGGGTTTACGGGCGATGTGTTTCTCGATGAGTTCGCGATGCATCGCGACGACGCGGAGATCTGGGCTGCGTTGTTTCCGACGCTGCTGCGCGGCGAAGGCGAACTGGATGTGGCGTCGACGCCCCGCGGCAAGGGGAATCATTTCTATCGAATGCGCGACAACCCGCGATTCGCGACGTCGATTGTGACTCTGCGCGACGCGATCAAACAGGGGCTTGTTGCAAACGAGGCGGAGCTGCGCGAAGGCATTGCCGACGAGTTCGCGTGGCGGCAGGAATTCTGCTGCGAGTTTCTCGATGAGGCGTATGCGTTTCTGCCGTTGGACATGATCCGCAAGTGCGAGTCGCCCGACGCGACAACCACGATCAACTGGGACCTGCTTCGCGTGCACGGCGTGGACGCGTTCGCCGGAATCGACATCGGTCGGTTCCGCGATCTGACGGCAATCTGGCTCTGGCGACGAGAAGGCAACACGTTCACGACGATCGGCGTCGAGACGCTGGAGAACGCGCCGTTCGACGAACAGGAAGCGGCGATCACGGAACTGCTGTCGCAACGGGCCGTGCGCCGATGTTGCATCGACGCATCGGGTATCGGCCTGCATCTTTCGGAGCGGCTCGTCGAACGGTTCGGCTCGCACAGCGTAGTGCCCGTTGTCTTCACGATGGCGACAAAGAACCGATTGGCATCGACACTTCGAATTCATGCGGAGCGGGCGGCGATTCAGAGACCGAGCGATCCGACGATTATCAAGGACTGGCATTCCGTCACGCGGCAGGCGGGAGCTGGCGGCAACGTGCGCTTCGAGGCGACGCGCGATTCGAACGGTCATGCCGATCGATTCTGGGCGGCGGCGCTGGGCTTGATGGCGGCGGAGGGCTGCGGGCCGATGGGAACAGACTACCTGACGGAAGGGAATCTGAGATTCGGCGGCCGTGGTATCTGGTAGTCAACGTCGAAGCGCAACGGATTTCTTCGCCCCCGTTGAAATGCGGCATGATTTGTTGAATGGGGCACAGGCGTTCGGCCTTTGCTGAATCGTCAAGTCGCCGGTTCCACGGAGTATCCCAATCGTCATGCTCACGCAGTGGGGAAACATCGGATCGGTGGGCAAGTAGGAATTACGAACGCAACGACTTTGCATGTCACCATGTCGAACGCGCAGAATTCAGGGAGCCCAGCCATGCGAATCATCGATCGAATCGTCAATTCTCTTCGTCGACAATCCAATAGCGCACCGCGGCCCGGCGTTCTTGTCGGCAGGCAATCGAACGAGCTCTGGCGCGAGTATCCCGCGGACGGGCTGACGCCGCAGAAGCTGGTAGCGATCTTGCGTGATGCCGACTCGGGCGATCTCGGAGCGCAGATGGAACTCTTCGAACAGATGGAAGAGCGCGACGCACATCTGTTCAGCGTTGCGAACACGAGGCGACTCGCCGTCACGGGATTGCCCTGGGAGATCGTCTCCGCGGCGGAGATGCCGGGATGGCGAAGCGGTGCGCGAGAATCTCAGGCGCTTGCGAACGAAGCCGCCGCGTACTGCGACGAGGCATTGCGTGGAACGTGCGATCTCGACGACGCGTTCGGTCATCTCTCGCTCGCCTATGGGCGCAACGTTTCCGTCGTCGAACTTGTATGGGAAACGGGATCGGACGGCGTTTATCTCGCGGGGATGATACCGATCGCGTTTGAGCGATTGATGATCAACGACGAAGGCGAGCTTCGCATCCTGACGGACGAGGAGAAACTCAAGGGCATTGCGATGCCGCCGGACAAGTTCATCGTACACACGCCCCACGCGCGGAGTGGTCACGCGATGCGCGGCGGTCTCTCGCGCGTGACGGCGCTGGCGTATCTGGCGAAGCATTTTGCGATCAAGGACTGGATGATCTTCGCGGAAGTGTTCGGCATGCCCGTGCGGATCGCCAGGTATGCGCCGAATGCGACGGAGCGGGAAAAGCGCGAGCTGCTCGCGATGTTGAAACAGCTCGGCGCAGACGCGACGGGAATTTTCTCGAAGGCCGTCGAGATTGAGATTGCTCATTCGCGTCTGCCGGGCGAGACGAATCTCTATGAGAACCTGTGCATCTATTTCGATCGGGAGATCAGCAAGGCGTGGCTGGGACAGACGCTGACGACGGACACGATCCGCACGCGGGCCAGCGCGGGGGCGGCTGTTGTCCATGATCGTGTGCGGCGTGACTTGCGCGATGATGACCTGCGGCGCGAGGCGACGACACTAAGGCGTGATCTGCTCACGCCGCTGACGCGATTGCGTTTCGGGCCGGATTCGCCGGTGCCGCATTTCCGACGGATCCCGGATCAAACGCTGGAGCCGGAGCGACTTGCGAAGCTGCTGGACACGGCGGTGAATCGACTGGGCGCACGGATTCCGAAGCGATGGGCGCATGCGGCGCTGGGGATTCCCGAGGCGGGCGAAGGGGATGAGACGGTGCCCGGTCGGAGCCAGGCAGTTGTTTCGCGAACGTCGGCAACGGCGTGATTGACTGAGGCCCGTTGATGCAACGCGGCCGACAAGGCGATTGATCGTTCGGGCTTGAGCAACTCGGCGTGAGGCGGCGACCCGAGCTCGAGTCTGTCACGCCCGGATAGCGGGCGAGCACTGTGTGTCGAACACCTTCGGCATCCGCTTCTATTTCGTCCTTTCAGGACTCGACTTATTCATTCGCAATGGACGCAGGGTTTCGCTGCGACCGCATTCGCGGTCTTCGCTGCACCCTGGGCTTCAGCTATTTGACGCTTTCAGCGTGGGCGATATTGGCGAACATCGAAATTGCGTTCGGCGCGTCGACGATTGGCCGCGGGCGAAGAAGCTGTTCCAGATCCAGTGAATCAATGCGCAATTTAACTTAGCATGTCTGTCATCGGGATTATTCGGCCAACCATCTGAGGCTAACGGAGGAACGACGGCATGGTGCAATCTGCCGGCCACAACAATTCCCAAGAGGCCCCCGTTGCTGCGCGGCGGATGAAGCAGATTCGGGCTGTGCGGTTTAATCAGCTTCTCTGCATTGCCGTGGGCGCCGCGTTGTTCCTCGTCCTCCTCGTTCCCATGACAATGCTTCTTGGCCGCCTGTTCAAACCCATTATCGAATTCGCGTTCGACAGTGATCTTGGGGGCGCCATTCTCTCGACTGTGATCGCCGTCATCGTCCTCGCGACCTACCTGTTCGCGCGAAGCGGCTACTCGCTTCTGCGATATCGACTGATCGAGGTTCCGATCGAAGCGTGCGAACTCTGTCACTACGATCTCGTCAACAACGTCAGCGGGATTTGCCCGGAGTGCGGCCAACCGATCTTACTTCACAATCGTACGCTGCCATTCAGGCATCGACGGATGCATCGCATGGTTTGCATCGTCGGCATCGCGACCATCGCGATCTCTATTGTTGTGCTCCTGTTTCCGTCGCGAACCATCAGCATTCTGGGTCTTGGGCCGCCTGCGCCAATGGCGCCGCCGGCGGCCTGGCCGACGCCCCTACTTCCAAAAATCCCCGTGGGCGCCGGAACGATGATTGCCAATCCGTCAGACGACGCGGACGCGCTCGATATTTCGGGTTCCGTTCATTTGAGCGCGAATCACTCACGCAGTCAGAGTGGTCTTGCCACTTTGCTCGCCGACTGCGTCGTCTACATTGAAAACGGACCGACGAATGGCGCCATCGCAAAGACAACGCCGGTCATTCTCGACTTCGTGCCTGGAAACTTCAGCCCGCTGATCGTCTGTCTGCAAACGGGGCAGACGTTGACCGTGCGAAACCGGGACGCAGTCGCCCGGAATTTTCTGATGATCAACATGGCGGGGAAGAATCCGCCACAGAATTGTGTCGTCCCAACGACCGGCATGATGTTCAGCACGAGTTTCGCCGTGCCGGAACGAAACATCGCGATCGTGGATGCCGTTTATCCGGCCGCCGGCCCCGTTCGAATGCATGTTTTCGCTCATCCCTATTTTGCCGTAACAGACGTCCGGGGCGAATTCCGAATGCCTGGGTTGCCTGCGGGGACTTACGAACTTGTTTGCGAACATGAAACGTACGGTCGGATCACGTCGGAAATCACGATCGATGACAAGACGGCGGCCACGGTCGTCGAGATCGAGTACGACGACTCCAAATGACGGTGGAAGCCGACTGGAAACTCTGAACATTCCTTGCCGCCTACGTCCCGTAACACTCGATCGACGGTCCTGTGTCGGCCGGGGACAATCCCGCGTCCACGATGCAAACAGTCACAGAAATGTGTCCGCTTGCACATCTCTACATACCGTGGGCGGCATGCGGGCACTCGCCAAAGGTCACTTATGTCACAGAAATGGGCTAATTCGATGGTCTTTCTTGTTGACGTCCTGACCCGTTTTCCGATCGATCTCGTCGGTTAAAAACCTTGATTCCGGGCCGAAAAACCATTATTATTCGGATGTAATCCCGAGCGAACGCCCGGGGTGCGAAAGAAGCATAGAATTGGGGAATGAACGCATGTTCAATCTGAAGCATCGAATTACTCTGGTGGCTGCACTCGGCGCGTTGATCGTGCCTGTGTTCGCGCAGGCCGCAGAGATCACGGTCGGCTCGAACATCGGGACAGTTGTCCTGGACAGCAATAGCGTTGGCATGGTGACCGATATTCCTGGAACGGATGCGTTTCAGTGGACGGGCAACATGACCAACTCGACGATGGGCTGGGGCCTGAATTGGGACCTCATCATTGATCCCGACCCGTCCATCAGTGGTGTCGCCGCGTTTACGAATCTCGCCGGCGTCACAATGAACTTCACCTACAACGTGTCTGCAAACTCGACAATCGCGATTGCGAATCCGATTGTTGACGGTACATCGACGATCACGCTCGTCGATAACGGCAATAATGGCGCCACGATGGCGGCACTGGCTGGCGACTCGATCTACAGGGCCTTCATTCAGGCGTCCACGCAGGAGACGTTGTTCGACGATCCCTATTCGCTGGTCGCGCCGCCAAACGGCTTCGATCTTGACGGCGCCAACTGGGGCCCTCAGGCCGCGACGGTTCCGCTCGCCTTCGGCGACGTCTTCGGCATCAATCACGACTTCAGCCTGACGGCCGGCGATCAGGCCTCAGTCAACAGCGACTTCAACATTGTTCCCGAGCCGGCAACGATGATGTTGCTCGTCTTCGGCGGCATGTCGCTGATCCGACGCCGACGCTAAGCTGATCATTCCAATCGAAATTCAAGAAGGCCGATCGCTGATGCGACCGGCCTTCTTTTTTTCTGCATGTTCTTGCGGGCGGATTCGTGCCAGATCCGTTTGAGTGCTAGAACACGCGGCGGCGGACTTGCATTGAGATGAACCGCATTTCCCAGCAGCGCCTCGTTGTCTCAGTGTGACGTCCGGGGATTTGTCGGCCGGCTGGCGGTGCGTCGCCGTGAGGACACGGCGGCTCTGAGTGGCGCATCGCAATCACGAATTCCCGTCTGTTCGTGATGAATCCTCTCTTCTCTACACAGAACGACGGGACGCCTCCGCCTTAATCCCTGACTGCGAATTAGACACAATTGCCGGCTCGCGTCGCGGAACACCGGTCAAGGTTAACTCTCGAATTCGAACAGTGATTTCATCACTTCTATCGGGAGGTCAACATGACAGCATCGGCCATTCAATCACGCGGTTCCGGCGTTCAGGGCGTCGAGCGAATCGCACTGGAGGCGGCGCGTATCGGCACACTCGACGACGGGGCTGCATCGCCCACGCGTATGCTCATTGTGCCGTGGGGCGAAGTTCGCAGTGCGAACGGTCACTTTGTCGTTGATGCCGACGGCGCGGCACAGGCCATTGGGCAGTTCACGGCACACGGCGCGGACCTGCCGGTCGACTACGAACATCAGACGCTCGGCGGCATGTACGCATCGCCGAATGGTCAGGCCCCCGCGGCAGGCTGGATTACGCGACTGCACCTCGTTACGCCCGACAGCGAAGCGGAGGCCTCGGCCAACGCAGCCGGGCCTGAGGGCGACGCGACGACGACAGACTCCCCCGGGCTTTGGGCGGATGTGACATGGACGGAGGATGCGTTGCAGCACCTGGCGGCAAGGCGCTATCGGTATCTGTCGCCAGTCGCGCTGATCCGAAAGTCCGATCGGCGTTTGATCGGTGTTCATTCCGTGGCCCTGACCAACAAGCCGGCGATCGTCGGCATGACGCCGGTCGTGAATCGCGATGCGGCGACGGACCCATCCATCATTGATTTGACGCCGCTGAAATCCGTACTGCGTCTGGATGACTCGATCTGCGACGAGGCGATTATCGCGGGCGCTGTCTCGCGCGTTCGCGAGTTGGAGCGGCGCGAATGCGAACGTGTCGCCGATCGTCGCGTGGAAACGGCGTCACGCGCCGGCAAGCTTGCGGCGCCGCAGCGCGACTGGGCCCATGCACTGGCGATGAAGGACGGCGATGAATTCGATCGCTGGATGGCTTCGGCGCCGGTTGTCGTTTCGCTCGGGCGAACG
>JAJDEC010000330.1 GCA_029259995.1 Phycisphaerae bacterium | reverse complement strand
GAGACGCCGACGACCAATTCTTCGACCGCGACTACGTGCCCGCACGAACGCCTCATCCTGGCGGGCGAGACGCCGACGACCAATTCTTCGACCGCGATTACGTGCCCGCACGAACGCCTCATCCTGGTGGGCGAGACGCCGACGACCAGTTCTTCGACCGCGACTACGTGCCCGCACGAACGCCTCATCCTGGCGGGCGAGACGCCCGCACTCCCCGATTTGAGATTCGCATGCTCGAACGAGGCATTGCACTAGTTGGCGTTCGACGATGTCGTGATGGGTGTACCGTTTTCATCCGTTTCCTGCGGCGTGCTGCCGATGTCCGGCGGGAAGGGATGAATGCCGCCGTCTTTGCGTATTTCCCACAGGCCGTCGGCGTCTGTCGTTTCGTCGTGGAAGTCCTTGAAGTTGAATTTCTCCGTGACGTCAAACGTGACAGTCAGGACGCCGCCGGCGTCCATGTCGTATTCCAGTTCTGGGCTGATGACGCCGCCTTCGAGGATCTTGTGTTCGGCGGACCAGAATTCCTCCTTCGCGAACAGATCGAGCACGCCGAAGCTGGGATGCGACGAGGCGCCGTCGACGGCGACGACGTTGTCGGGATCGCCGCGATCCATCCAGTACCAGCCCTCATCCGTCACGCTCATGCCGAGTTGCGTGCTTTCCTCGAACCACTCGGGATCGAGGAAGAGCAGGAAGTCCCTTGCCTGAAGCGTCCCGTCGTCCTCGAAGACCATTCGATAGTTGATGTCGTGCGACGTTGATCCGGGATAGAGCGTCGGCACTGTCATATCGAGATAGAAGACTTCGATATCGACTTTGTTGTAGGTTCCGCTCGGGATCGTGGAAGCGTTGAGGAGCCCCGAGGCGTCATCATTCACGAGGTCAAGGACGAGGGCCTCGTCGGGATCGTCTGCGCTGAAGACCTCGAATTCGGAGATCGTCTCCTCACTGACAGGATCGACGGATTTCAGGACGATCCGCTTGAACGCGATCGAGTAGGCCGACGGCGTCAGATTGACGTCCATGTCGTCCGGGCCGTTCTCAGCGCTGGACGGGAGCGGATTGCCGGCCGGGGCAATCGAGTCCGTGAGCACCTGGATCTTCAGAATGCCGGGCGTGACGGCCGTATTCGTGTTGGTATTCAGGTCCGTTTCCGAGCCCCCCGTCAGCGAGATCGACGTGGCGCACGTCGAGCCCGTCATGGGGATGACGATCCCAGGCGACAGAATTCCGAGAATGACTGAGCGAATGCTCGAGATTCCTGATCTCTGATTCGGGTGTAGCGAACTTTCCATAGCGAATCTCCCATCAACGTGTGTGTGATTCCAACGACCTGGCGCGGGTTGACAGTCCACAGGACGGCCTCAAGCCCGACGCATCCCAGTATCGGAGTCGCGTCGTAGGCAATTGAGTGACACATGCATTCGTACCTGTGGCGAAACAGGCCAACGGCAGGTGTTGCCGCGGATACTGTGTTATTTCGGATGTCGCGACGCGGCCTGGTCGGCTTGCGGACTTTCCAGCATGTGGCCACGGGAACGTGTGCGAAGACAGGAACGTCCAGTATCGGCGCATCGATTAGGGGATAGACTTGTCCTGTTTGGCCGTTTCGTGCATGCAAATGCCCCGATGACGTGCAAGAGCCGGACATCGTTGCATCGCGAACGCCGACCGGTTTCATGGCGTCGCAACGGATGCGATCCGGGCGCAAAGTCGGGATTCCGTTCGACATGTCAGTGGCTCAATTTTCGTTGACAACCCGTCAGTTTCATTCACAATGCAGGGCTCGCGCGCCGTTCGTCGCGCCGGTGTTATCCGGCCGGCGGCGCGGCAAGAATCGGCCGGATTGGCCGGGATCCGACGCACGTTTTGGTTCGTTCGAATCGCATCGAACATCGATGTGGAAGGCGTCTCTCCGATGAGAGTTTTCATGCTTGGCTGGGAGTTTCCGCCGTTTATCAGTGGCGGACTGGGCACGGCCTGTTTCGGGCTGACGCGCGCCATGAGCGAGCTGGGTCACGAAGTTATCTTCGTGTTGCCCCAGGCAGTCGGCGACGGCGCACACGGCGAGCATGTCCAGCTTCGCAGTCCGACGCCGGCCCAGATCGCCCGGGCGAATCGTGCCACGACGTATACCAGCCATTTCCCCGCCGGCATGACCAATGTTGAAGTGCGCTCGATTCCCTCGTCGCTTCGGCCCTACGATCGACCCGGCGGCGAACAGGGGGAGCTGCGAACGACAACGCGCGTCAACGCCGACGGAACGACGGAAGTCGTCGTCGTCAGCGACAGTGAAACTGTGACGTCGGCCGCGGATCAGCCGACGAGCGTCGTCGACTTCGGTCAGTCCTCCGCCAAGTCGGATCATTACGGCGGCGACATGTTCTTCGAAGTGCATCGTTACGCGAGGCTGGCCGTGGAGATCGCGCTGGGCGAATCCTTCGACGTGATTCACGCCCATGACTGGATGACTTACGCAGCGGGCATTGCTGTGTCCGCCGCCACGGGGAAACCGCTCGTGGTTCACGTCCACTCGACGGAATTCGATCGCAGCGGCGAGCACGTCAATCAGGCCATCTACGACATCGAACGGCACGGTGTCCACGCCGCCGACAAAGTGATCGCCGTCAGCATGTTGACGCGCGGCATCCTGCTCAATCGCTACGCGGCCAACGGCGACAAAGTCGAAGTCGTCTACAACGCGATCGACAAGAACGGCAGTGTCGCAGAGCCGCCCCCCGCGATTCGGCGGGATGAGAAAATCGTGTTGTTCCTGGGGCGAATCACGATGCAGAAGGGGCCCGAGTACTTCCTGATGGCCGCCAAGAAAGTGCTCGAATACGAGCCGAACACGCGTTTCATCATGGCCGGCAGCGGCGACATGATTCGCAGCTCGATCGAGCTGGCGGCCGAACTGGGCATCGGTCACAAAGTCATGTTTCCGGGCTTCCTGCGCGGCGACGACGTCACGCGCGTCTTCAAAATGGCGGACCTGTACGTTATGCCCAGTGTCAGCGAACCGTTCGGCATCGCACCTTTGGAGGCGTTGTCGAATGACGTTCCTGTGATCATCTCCAAGACATCCGGCGTGTCCGAGATTCTGTCGCACGTGCTGAAGGTCGACTTTTGGGACGTGGCCGAAATGGCGAACAAGATCATCGCCGTGCTTCGGCATCCACCGCTGAGAGCGGCGCTGAAGGAGCATGGAACGTTCGAGGTTCGACGATTGACGTGGAAGGAGTCGGCCCGCGGATGTATCGACGTCTACCAGAATGCGATTGACGCCGGCGCCCATCGCGCATGATGTCGCGTTCTCGAATCGTACCTGATTCGTCCTGTTTCTGACTCCAGCATGTTTCGGTTGCCTGAAGTTTGAAGGTCACCACGGCGCTAGATCGAAGGTCGAATCTTTGCGGAATCTCCAAGGTATCCGATACCACGCAGACTGATTTTCGGCTAAGATCATCGCAACTTCCTGAGAGTGACGCATGGCCTCTGTCTGCTTCTATTTTCAAGTGCATCAGCCCTATCGACTTCGGCGATACAGCATCTTCGACACGGTCGACAATTACTTCGACAGTGCGAAGAATTCTGAGATCTGCCGCAAAGTCGCGGGGAAGTGCTACTTACCTGCGAATCAGTGTATTTACGACCTGATCAAGCTGCATGAAGGCCGCTTCAAAGTGTCCTATTCCCTGACGGGCGTCGTCATGGATCAGTTCGCGGAATACACGCCTGAAGTGCTCGACAGCTTCAAGCGACTCGCCGACACGGGCTGTGTCGAATTCATCGCCGAGACCTATTATCACAGCTTGTCATTCCTTTACTCGCGGGACGAATTTCGCGAGCAGATCAGGATGCAGCAGGATCGCATCGAGGAATTGTTCGGCCAGCGAAGCAGCGTCTTTCGCAACACGGAGTTGATCTACAACAACGAGCTCGCCGCCGCCGTCGCCGAGATGGGCTACAAGGCCGTCATCTGCGAAGGGGCCGATCACCTGCTCGGTTATCGATCGCCCAATTACGTCTACAAGCCGCCGAATGCGGATATCAAGGTGCTCCTCAAGAACTATCGACTGTCGGATGACATCGCTTTCCGGTTCGGCAATCGCGGATGGTCCGAATGGCCCCTGACGGCGGAGAAATTTGCGGACTGGGTCAACGATGTCAACGGCGATGGGTACGTCGTCAATCTCTTCATGGACTACGAAACGCTCGGCGAGCATCAATGGGCGGATACGGGAATTTTCGATTTCCTGTATCACATGCCCGGTCAGGTTCTCAAGCAGCAAGACAACGACTTCAAGACGCCCAGCGAAGTCGTTGCGTCCAACGAACCCGTCGGCGAATACGATGCACATCATCTGATCAGTTGGGCGGACACGGAGCGCGACTTGTCGGCGTGGCTGGGGAACGCCATGCAGTCGAACGCCTTGACCGAGATCTACAAGCTGGAGCAGGCCGTCAAAGCCAAGGATGACGCAGCCCTGCTGCAAGACTGGCGACGGCTTCAGACGTCGGATCACTTTTACTATATGTGCACCAAGTACTTCGCTGACGGCGATGTCCACAAGTATTTCAATCCTTACGAATCTCCATACGACAGCTACATCAACTTCATGAATGTTCTGGATAACATTCAGTCGCGAACGAAGTAGCTGGTTTGCCGTGTGTTGATGATCAAGGCCCCGAGGCTGGCCTTTGGCGGGCACCGTCCCGCGCAGTGATATCGGTCGTCAGGATCGAGGCTTTGAATCCTCCCGACTCCTCGGATATCATTGGGAAAAACGTTTTTCCTGCCTCCAAACAAGGGAATGTCTGAAACATGAATCGGTCGACGTTAGCCATTATTGTGGGCGGTGGGCCCGCCCCGGGAATCAATGCCGTCATCGGCGCCGCCACGATCGAAGCGATCAATGGCGGCATGAATGTGATTGGCATCTACGAGGGATTTCGTCATCTGGTGTCGGACAACTTCGTACCGGAACGCCACACGACGACGCTCGATATCCCCAAAGTCGCCCGAATCCACTTCGAAGGCGGCAGCATCCTCAAGACGGCGCGGGCCACGCTCCTGAATGAAAACAAGCTGAGCGAAACGACGGTCGTCGAGCCCGATGCGCGCAAAGTCGATCGCGTCGTCAAGCATTTCGCGGCACTGGGCGTGACACACTTGCTGACCATCGGCGGCGACGACACGGCGCTCAGTGCCCGATTCGTGGCCGCGAAGACCAACGGTCGGATCCGCGTCGTCCATGTGCCGAAGACGATCGACAACGATTTGCCGCTGCCGGGCGATGTTCCGACGTTTGGATTCAATACGGCGCGACATCTGGGGTCCGAACTCGTTCGCAATCTGATGGAGGATGCGCGCACGACGCAGCGCTGGTATGTCGTCGTCGTCATGGGACGGCACGCCGGATTCCTCGCACTCGGGATGGGCAAGAGCACGGGCGCGACATTGACGCTGATTCCCGAGACATTTCCGGAGAATATCAGTTTCGGTTCACTCGCCGATGTCATTGAAGGCGCGATGATCAAACGCAAGAGCATGGGGCGATCCTACGGCGTGGTCATCGTCGCCGAGGGTCTGGCCTATCGCCTCGGCGACAAGGAAGAACTTGAGCAACTGCTCGGTCGGAAAGTCCCGCTCGATGCGGCGGGCCACTTGCGCCTGGCCGAAGTGCCGCTCGGCAGATTGATCGGCGATGAGCTGACGCGTCGCTTCAACGAGCGCGGCGAGAAGACGACGATCGTTCCGCAGACGCTCGGATACGTGATGCGATGCGCGCCGCCGGTTCCCTTTGACATGTCATATTGCCGCGATCTTGGCAACGGCGCTGTCCGACTGCTGCGCGACACGAAAGTAGACCTGCGCGGCGGCGTGATGGTCACGATTCAAGGCAGCAACATCTGCCCCATGAATTTCAGTGAAATGATCGATCCCACGACGAATCGAACGCGAATTCGATGCGTCGATGTGCACTCCGACGCCTATCGCGTGGCCCGCGCATACATGATCTGTCTTGAAGCCAGCGATTTTACGGACCCGGTCACGCTCGCACGACTGGCGGCCGCGGCCAACATGGGTGAAGCAGAGTTTCGAAAGAAATTCGAAGGCACGCTGGGGCCCATGGCGTATCAGCCGGCCGATTCGGGCATTTGTTCCGCCCCGGAGACAGACCCGTCTGAAATGGAAGCCGCCGTCGATCCCTGATACAGGATTGGCGCTGTGGATTGGCGACCTTATTCCTGATAGTCCAATGAGAGAACCGTCACGTCGTCCGCCTGTGCGAGACTGCCGGGCGAGTCATCGAGCAATGCCCGAAGTCGCGCGATGAATTCCGCACCCGGAAGATTGAGCAATGCGACGGCGGCCGGTTCGAATTCCGGCAATTCCGGCATCGGCGGTCGTCGTGTGATCAGCATCGGTTCCAGGCCGTCGCTGTAGAGCACGAGCCGTTGTCCGGGATTCAGTGTGACCGACTCGTTGGAGTATGTCTCGTCCGCTGTGATGCCGAGCACGCAGCCTTCGCCGTGCAATTCCTGGAGCATGCCATCCGGAGAGACGAGCAGGGCGGGAGGATGCCCGGCCACGGCGTATTGAAGTTGCTTTGTTTCGATATTAAGCACGCCGTACCAGCCCGTGATGAACTGCGAATCCGGCAGTCGCTGCGCTGCAAGCAGGGCGTTCAAATGCCCCAATACCTCACCCGGCGGAACGAGTTCGTAGCCGTTGTCCCGCACTCGTTTGGGACGGATCGCATGCTTGATGTACATCGTCAGCAGGCCCGCGGCGACGCCGTGACCGACGGCGTCGGCGAGATAAAAGCCCCAGTGCTTCTCGTCGAGCCGGAAGACATCGAAGATGTCGCCGCTGACCCAGGAGCAGGGCCGAAACATCGATAAGAATTTGAAGGGACCGGCATCCGGAATCGACTGCGGCAGAAAGTCGCGTTGAAGTCGTGAGGCGAGCCGCAGCTCGCGATCCGTCTCTTCAAAACGACGCTGCAGTGTTCGCCCCAGTCGCTGCATCGAGATGTATTGTTTGTCGATCTGCCGAATCAACGGCCGAACGTGGGCGAGCGCCCGAAGAGCGCCTTCCGAACGTTCAAACGAGCTGTCAAACGGAAGGCAGACGACGCCCGCGTCAAAACTTGAGAATTGCCAGGGCCGATCCGTCAGAATCACGACGCCGATGCGACGCTTGCGCAATAGCTCGAGCGTGTCCTGCGCCTGACGGACCTGGTTTCGATCCTCCAGATCCGTGATCGGTCGGCTGTCAACGTAGAGCATGACGTCGAAACATCGAAGTTGTCCAAAGTCATTCTGCTGCGTGACGTCGACAGGCGCGGCGTGGCACCAGGTTGCAGCGGGGCCGTACAGCGCTTTGAGAACGGGATGCTTCAGCCGTTCGGTCTGCAAGACGCCAATGTTAATACGCTCGCCGGGTGCCTTGCCGAAACGGCTGGCCGGCATCGGCGCGGACGGAGACTGCGAGGGAGTTTTATTCATGATGATTCGACCTGATCGCCGCCATGGAGATCCAGTTTC
Source organism: Phycisphaerae bacterium (assembly GCA_029259995.1). Lineage (GTDB taxonomy): Bacteria > Planctomycetota > Phycisphaerae > UBA1845 > UTPLA1 > ECT2AJA-110-A. The sequence goes on along the minus strand of JAJDEC010000330.1, from coordinate 835 downwards.
AACATACATTCTGATCCGTTATTCACGTCGGGCCGTAGCGGACGCTTGTTGAAGTGATGGCGTCGAGAAGGCGAGGATTGAGGTTCGTATTTACGCAGTGTCCGATAGGCCGCCGCGGCCGGGCATATCGGTCGTGCGGATTCTGCGCTAAGGGGCAATCCGCGGTATGAGTCAAATACCGGGAGGTGCGATGGGCTGGTGCCGGCGTTATGGCATCCCTTCAGGATTCGATTCCGATTCCGGCGGCTCCCCAGGGTTTCGCTTCGACCGCGTTGCGGTCTTCGCAGCAGACTGGATACCTGCTACCTCGCTCTCAGCGTGGGCAGGCGCGGGACGTGTCGGTCAGGACGCCTTTCTTCTGCAACGAGCGTCGAATCCCGTCGTCCGCCATGGAGGGCGGACGACGGGATTGCTCGCTTCGGATTGTGCACGCCGCGACTTCGTCCGCCACAGAGGGCGGACGCTACGGGTTCGTCAGCAGTTGAACGAAGGGACCGACGTCCCGGCCATCGATGAATCCGTCCTTGTTGATGTCCGCGGACCCGATGTAGCAGTAGGGATACGCGATCGCGAACTGATCGGGGTCGATCAACGCTTGTACGAATGCGGGAATGTCATCGATGTCCAGCGTGCCGTCGCATCCGGGATCTTCGACGAACGTGTTGGCGACAAGCAGATCGATTGCGCCCGGAATGCCCGCATCCTGTCCGACCACCTTGATCACGACGGAATCCTCGCCTTCGAGTACATCGGCATCGAGCCGGACTTCGAACGCCGGATCGCCGGGCGACAGGCTCAGGTCGAATGCGATATCAATCTCGACGATCTCGAGAAT
>JAJDEC010000329.1 GCA_029259995.1 Phycisphaerae bacterium | reverse complement strand
CCCCCGCGCCGCGCCGCCCTCAATGTTACCCACTCCAGTAAACAGCCTGTTCAATCCGCGTCTTCCACGCGGCATCTGTCAACGTTAAGGCATCGTCGTGAACGACCAGACGGCGCCTTCTGTTGTGCCCGTTGCGTTCTTCGGATCGATACGCCAGTAGTACGTCGTGTTCGCCGACAAGGCCCCGGGGCTGAACGATCGCGTCGTCTGGTTGCCCTGGAATTCAGAGCTACCCGTCGTCGCATTCTGCACAGCCGCCATGCTCGTCCCGAAGTACACGTCGTAGTTCATCGCGTTCGTTGCGGCGGACCACGTCAACGTCGGCGACAGGGCCGTGTTCGTCGCGCCGCTGAATGGCGACGGACTTCCCGCCTGTCCCGGCAGTTCGGCCGATTGGACCGTGAATCGCCAGATCGCGCCACGCGTGATCGTCGTGTCATCTCCCGCGATGCTATCGACGCGCCAGAAGTACGTGCTTCCGGCCGCGAGTCCCGGAGGATCGACCATCAAGTCCATCGTATCGAAGAAGTTGACGCCCGCGGGCAGCGCTCCGGCTTCCGCATTCGTCACGTCTGTCTGGCTCGTGCCGAGATACACTTCGAATCGAAGCGCCTCGTCGTCCGCCATCCATTCGAGAAGTGCACCGGCATCGACGCCCGTCTCAAAGTTCGTTGGCATCGGACTCGAAGCCCGCGCCAATCGCGTGCGGAACTGCCACACTTCGCCCTTCGTCGTCCCGTTCGCCGTCACGGAGTCGATACGCCAGAAATGCGTTGTCGAACCCGCCAGACGCGTCGGCGGCGTGTAAGTCTCTGTACCGAGCGTCCGCGTGACCTTGAATTCAGGACTGCCGCGCGTCGCGCTCTCAACGTCCGACTCGCTCGTGCCGAGATACACGTCATGCATTGCAGCTCCGTCACCTGCCGTCCATGTCAGTGTCGGCATCAAGGCGATCAGGTCCGCACCGTCGGCAGGACTCACGATGTCCGCCTGCCCGGCGCCCGTCGTGAACTGCCAGATCGTGCCCTTCGTCGTACCGAACATGCCCTTCTGGTCAATTCGCCAGAAGTACGTCGTGTTTCCGGACAGCGTGGCCGCCGGCGTAAACGTCGTGCCTAGCTGATTCACCTGGAACTCGGGATCCAGGTTGTCCGCGTCGCTCACATCCATCATGCTCGTTCCGAGATAGACGTCGTGCGACACGGCGCCGCTGCCGGCCGTCCAGCTCAGATCCACATCAATCAGGACATTCATCTTGTTCTGCGTCGGCATCGGATTCTCGGCTCGCGCCGGCGCCGTGCGGAATCGCCACACAACACCCGTCGCAATCCCGCCCGGTCCCTTCGCATCCACGCGCCAGAAGTACTCGGTATTTCCGTCGAGCTCCGCCGGCGTGTAGTTTGTGACGTTGACCGTTCCTTCAAAAACTGCATCTTGCGGGCCGGCGTTCTGGACCTCGCTCTGCGAAGTACCGAGATACACGTCGTATCCCGTCGCGCCAGCGGATGCCTGCCATGAGAGCATTCGATCCAACGCGATGCCGTTCGCGCCGATCGCGGGCGACGGTGTCGTCACTTGCTGGGGAATGCTGCCCGTCGTAAATGTCAGAACCGGTCCGGTCGTCGTTCCACCGGGGCCGTTGGCGTCAACACGCCAGAAGTAAACTGTATTCGGATTCAAGGCATCGATCGGATCGCGCATGACGATCGTGCTCGACGCGTCCTGTGTCTGCAACAGCGCCGACGCCTGCCCGTTTGTCACGGCATTCGCATTCGTGCTCAGATAGATCGTGTACGTCGTCGTGACACCGCCGACGCCGGCATTCCAGTCGAGATCCGTCTCGATATCGACATTCGTCGAGTCCTGGGCCGGAACGAACGGTCCCGACGCCTGCCCCGGCTGATCCGCCGTCGTGAAGCTGAATACGTCACCCGTCGTGGTGCCGCCCGGTCCGATCGGATCGATGCGCCAGAAGTATGTCGTCGAACCGACGACGTTGTTCGGATCGAACGTCTTCGTCGATTGCGTTCCCGCAAACTCCGAGCTCTGCCGATCCGCCGCCTCGACTTCCACTTCGTCCATTCCGAAGTAGATGTCAAAGCCCTCGATGCCCGCCGCAGACGTCCACGACAGCACCTGTGCAACATTGACATCCGTCGCGCCATCGATCGGCGCGGGCATCATCACTTTCGCCGGCATGGCCGCCGTCTTGAACTGGAAAACCGGTCCCTCTGTCTTTCCGCCGGCGCTGACTTCGTCAATGCGCCAATAGTAATTCGTGTTTGGCAACAACTCGCCGTCTTCGTCGGCATCCTCGTCCTCAGGATCAAACATGGTTCCCGACTGATTGCCCTGGAATGTGTCGTCGTCCACTGTCCCGTTCTGTACGGACGCGACGTCCTTCCCGAAGTACACATCGTGACTTGTGGCACCCGTGCCCGCCGTCCAGCGAAGCACCTGCGTCACGCGTGCCGACATCGATCCATCCGCCGGCACCGGCGACTTCACAGCGCCCGGCAATTCGCCCGTGGTGAAGCTGTACACGTCACCTTTCGTCGTGCCATTGTCATTCACTTCGTCGATGCGCCAGAAATACTCCGTGTCCGCATCCAATGCGCCCGGATCGAACGTCGTTTCCGTCTGATTGCCGATGAAGAAGCCGACGGATCCCGTCGTCGCGTTTTCGACGGCCTCTTCCGACTCGCCGAAGAAGACGTCGTGGCTCACGGCATCCAGTCCCGCCGTCCAGCTCAATTCAATATCGACGCTCACAGTGCTCGCGCCGTCCGACGGCTTCGGCGCCGACGCCTTCGTCGGATCAACCGGCGTGGGTCCGGGGCCCGGACCGCCGCCGTTCGGCTGAACCGTGATCACGGACGTGATCTGATCCACAAATCCGCTGCCGTCAAACAAGTACGCCGTGACTTCGAAACTGCCCGGCGCAATATAGGAATGCTGAATCGTCGCGCGATCCGCCGGACCTTCCACGAATCCGGAACCATCGCCGAAAACCCAATTCACCTGGGACAGCGCCGTCGGGTCCAATACGGCCGACTCGACCGAGAATGCGACCGTAAAATTCGGCTGATCGAACAGCTGAACGGCCGTGATCTGCGCGAACGGAAGCGGCGAACCGCCGCCCGGACACGTCATCCCCGTCAATGTCACGGCGCTGACCGCCACGATAAATGCGTTTCGAAGTGACTTCGTCCCCATCATCACTGATACTCCATCGCCTCAACTGCGGCGGATGGTTCCCCCCATTGTGCGTACCGAATCGCGTTTGCGATCCGAATGCAGGAACCCGTTCTGTTTCAATCAACCTGCGTACGAATCCAGGCGACTCGCACGCGCCGAACAAACATCATCAGCCCAACATCATCTGCAACGATCGCGACTCGTCGCGCCGCTGCTGCAGATTCGAAGTTGGTAAAAAGCGTTTTGGCTGGCTTCAGGAACACCGAATCCCAGGCTCGGCGTTCACATGAGTTTATGTCTCGTCCTGCGGGCGTTCAAGGAATCCGATCGCTTCAGAATTGCGGACCACCCCGGAAATAGGACGTTTGGAGGGAATTGCGTCGATGGCGGCCCGTGTTATCGACGCATCAGGTGCTACCGTCCGTCGTCGTATCGGAAGCTGTTTGTCCAATACGACTCTCAGTCCCGGAACGCAGCCGACCGATATTCGCCCGATGCCGAATCGCCACGACCAACGCCAGAATGATCGTCAGACAGAGAAGCGGCCAATGCTCGGACAGATCCCAGCGAAAATACCGGGCACAACCCAGAAATGCGACGGGCACTGTCGCCGCCGCAGCAATCGATCCGACCGAAACGTACCTGGTTCGGCCGACCACAACGATCCACAGCACACCCGAAATCAGGACCGGCCACGTCAGGTATGGATGGATTCCCACAAAGACGCCCAACGCCGTCGCAACACCTTTGCCGCCCTTGAACCCCAGAAAGATGGACGCCGTGTTACCGAATACGCAGGCAATGGCGACGCCCAATCGAACCAGATCCGGCAGCGGACTGCCCGCCGCGGAAATCGACTCCCCGAACGTCTCCAAAAAATACGAAGCGCCGTACGACGTAGAAGCCCCCTTCAAGACATCCAGCGTCAGGACCAGCACACCAAAATACGGTCCGATCACACGCGCGACATTCGTCGCCCCGATGTTGCCACTTCCCGCATTGCGAATGTCGACACCCTTCGCCCTGGCGACCAGCAGGCCCATCGGAATGCCGCCCACGACATAGGCGACAGCCATGATCAGCACGACTTGTAGATAAAACGGCATCAGTCGTCGTTTCCTTGATCAGCCCCGAACGCATTCGGCTTCGCGACTCATTGAATGAGCGACTTCGGCAACGCATCGGCGAGCGGTCCGACGCTCGCCCCGCTCTGCATCGCCTGATCCAGCCACAAGCGCCAATGGTCCATCCGCTCGATTGAATCGGCCAGAATCCACGGATGGAAACAAACCGTTACAAAGCACTTTCGCTGCAACGCCTTCCGCAGAACGCGGAAATGCTTTGACACAACATCGTCATACGTATCGCCGCTTCGGCGCAGACCGCGATCATCCGTTCGAACCGGGATCCGCACAATCCGCTTGCCCGATGATTCCATCCAATCGGGATGATGCCCGTGATCGTGCTCGGCGCTGTAAACATAACCATGCAGCGGCAGGATGGAAGTCAATCGATCGTCCCATTTCGATTTCGGCGTTCGAAACCCGGCAACGCGAATGCCGAGCTTCTGAAACGATCGAAAACAACTCAGCGCCAATTGGGTCAACGCCTCATCCGGCAATTCCGTCGGTACCTCATCCGAATACCCCAGCGCGCCGATCTCGTGACCGTCGCCCACGATCCTTCGAATCACATCCGGCGCCGCATCGCAGATCTTCGCCGAACAGAAAAACGTCGCCCGGACATTCCTGGCGGCAAGCGTCGTCAATACCTCGCGAAGCCCCGCATCCGAAAGGCTCTCACTGTCGTAACAGAAACCACGCATGAAGTTGAAACACAGCCCGACCGTCGGTCCGTTGACGGCCAGTTCTCCATCGGCCGCAGATGCGGAGGATCCCGCCGATGCCGAAGGTGAATTGGAAGTTGCGGGCGAATCCGGCGCCCCTGGCGCTTTCCCATCGATCTTCGACGGCTTTTTCCCAAAGAAACGATCGAACATGATTCCTCGACCCGATCATACCGGCGCGATTGGTCAATCCCTACGCGTTCGCCGCCGCACGACCGCCGCGCCGGCTGAGCACTTCCTCAAACAACGATTCCAACTCCGACACATGCCGCGACATGCTGATCTGCTCACGCATCTGCAGCGCGTTCTTCGAAAACTGCTCGCGTATCGCCGGCATGGAAAGGTCCTGAATTCGCCGCGCCAGCAAGCCGGAATCGTCCGGCCGATCGATCACGAATCCATTACTTCCGTCCTTGATCATCTCCGACGCACCGTTATACGACGTCGTGATGCTCGGCACGCCGTAATAAAGCGCCTCCAGCACGACACGACTGCATGGATCGTAAAACGTCGGATGCACGCAGACATCCGCCCCCGCAAAGAATCGCGTCACACGCTTCGTCGGCCCCGTGAACGTCACATTCGCCTGGAGCCCCATCGAATCGATCCGACGCTTGTAGGGCACGACATTGTCCCGCCCAACAATCAACAGTCGGAATGACTTGAATCCTCCGCCGACCAGTCGCGCGACCGCGTCGATCAGCGGATTGATCCCCTTTAATCGAAAGTTGTGCGCCAGAAAGAGCAGAAGCATCTCGTCCGCTGCAAGCCCCAACTCCTGCCGCATCTCGGCCCGCTGCGACGCCCAGTCATCATCCGTCGGTATCACCGGATTCACACCGTTGAATACAACGCGAATCCGATCCTCCGCAATCTTGTAGTGCTCGCGACATTGCCGCGCCACGTACTCCGACACGCAGGCGATGATCGGTCCGGCCGGTCTGAATATCCGGCGCTCCAGCGCAACCTGTGAACGCTGCTTCACGTTCATCGCCATCAGCGCCCG
>JAJDEC010000328.1 GCA_029259995.1 Phycisphaerae bacterium | reverse complement strand
TATCGAGCGTGACGTCGGACACTCCCGCGTCGCCGTTGTCAATGAAGACGTTGTAGGTATCGACGCCGTTGTTCGGAATGACGCTCCCGGACCAATTGAGCGAGTTGTTCCAGTTGCCCAGGCCACCCGACCAAAAGGCGTCGATTTGTGCGGCGCGTATCGATGTGGTGGACGCAAGAATCAGGGATGCGACAAATACAGTGCGCGCGACTTGGGTGCGTTTAGACATGGACTTTCTCCTGTGCAATCGGGTCTTGTGCTCAGTCTTCCGCAATCCTCAATTTCGATCGTGGTGCGGCGCCCCGAGTCTCAGAAATCCTCAATGCCCGGGCTCTTGAATCGAGTCCGGCCAATGATGATCCGTGGGGGAGTACCCGTCGCGACGCCCGGTCTGCCACGTATTCCGCGAGATTTTCGATTAATACGTCGGAATATCCCGCAGATTGAGTGCCAAAGCCGCCCGAAGGGCGATGTATCGGTTTCGGTGACCGGACGCGGGAGCCGCGAGGGAGGCCATTTTCCATGGAATGGACGCACGAGGACGGCGCCGATTGACTCGTTCTGATGCGCGATCAATGCGGAACCGCTTCACAATCGGCATTGTGCGGCAATACTGGGCCGGGCATCGAGCCCAGTTGGCGACGTCCTCAAAATGAAACAGAACGCATCCGCCGGTATGGCGGTCTCGGGCTTCAGTTATGTGTACCGTGATATTTGGTAAATGCCGGGAGCCGCTGATCTACTCCGGTCAAGTGTGTTGTGGAAGCAGCATATCGCGGGAACGTTGAGTTCCATCCGATCGAGTAGCGCGGTTGCGAAGCCGACATGGGCACAAACTGCTTGTATTCGCGTGTGACGCCGGCGGCGCGCGACCGACTCGCCGACGCTTGCGGCCCGGATGGTGGGCACGGCCCACCCTACGGAGATGCCGTGTATTGGCGGGCATGTCTGATCGACGACCCGACCTTACACCTCTGACGCGCGGGCGGCGTGCACGCGTGCATCCGCATGCCGACGTTGGGCGTCGGCATGGGCATCTGGCATCGGCGCAGAAATGTCGGGTCGATGACCCGACTTATGCCCCCTCTTTTCCCGATTACATGACTGTGAAGTAGACGCTGACGGCGTAGTCGAAGAGTTCGTTCGTGAGTTTCGCTTCGAGGCCCTGGTAGAGGCATCGATTGCGGACCTGGAGCATCAAGTCTCGCGGCTGGCAGCAGCGGAACGGTCGATTGTTCGGCTTGTAGTGTGCTTCGATCAGATGATCGATGGCGCGCTTCGCTTCGGCGTCGACGGTGAAACCCACGCCCGGCGCGACGAACTCGAAGAGTTTGCGGAATTGATCTTCACTCGGATCGTCGACGTTGATTTTGTACGGAATACGACGGAGAAACGCGTCGTCGCAGAGGTCCTTCGGTTCGAGATTCGTCGAGAAAATGATCAGCTGATCGAACGGAAGCTGGAGCTTCTTGCCGTTCGGCATTGTGAGGAAGTCGTATCGCTTTTCGAGCGGAACGATCCAGCGATTGAGCAGTTCGACAGGTCGCATGCGCTGGCGGCCGAAGTCGTCGATGACAAGGGTGCCGCAGTTACTCTTGAGCTGGATGGGCGCTTCGCAAGTGTTGCTCGTCGCGTTGAACTGGATCTCGAGCAACGGCATCGTGAGTTCGCCGCCGACGATGATCGTCGGTCGTTTCACTTTGATCCAGCGCGGATCGACTTTGTCTTTCTTCAGGATCGTGCTTTCCGTCGCTTTCACGGGTTCGTGGCTGGCGCCGTCGAAGAGCTTGATGATGAAGCCGTCGGATATCAGGCACTTCGGAATGTAGATGTCGTCGCCGAAACAGCGCGTGATGCGTTCGGCGATACTGGTCTTGCCGTTGCCCGGATAGCCGTAAAGGAACATGCCGCGGCCGGAGTTGATGGCGGGTCCGAGGACAGTAAACATCTCGTCGTCAATCAACAGATCGCTGAATGCGCGTTCAAGGTCTTCCCGTTTGGGATGCATGACCGTAATCGTCTGGGCTCGAACGCCGGCGATGTATTGCTCGAGCGGTACCGGGGCGGGTCCGACGTAGAGCGACTCCCGCATGTAGCGATGGGCGCGATCGCGGCCCGTGTCCGTGAGTCGATATGTGAAGTCGCCCATACCGGCGGAGCCGACATGCACGACGATCTGTTGAAGCTTGAGATTGGCCAGAAACGCGATGATGGGTTCGGCAGGCAGGCACAATTCGTGTGCAATCTGGCCGCCCGTCCCGGTCCCGACGCCGGCGAGATATTTGACAATCAGCGATTCGACGATGGCTGGATCCAGGCCGGCCTCTTCGAAGGTCGTGGGCGGCTTGGGAATAAACGCCTCACGTTTCGGCTCGTCGATTGTTTTCGGTCCTGCAATGCTCGGAGCCGGTTCTTTCTTCTTACCGATGATCGGGGTAATGGCGGTCGCCTGCGTCATATCTGAGTCTCCGGGCCATGAGGTGCGCGGGATTCGCGCGGCCGTCTCTGTATCGTCAATCGAATACAGCGTGTCCGTTGTCAAATCGGCTTGAAGCGACAGGGGCTTGATGGGTGGTTCGGAGTCCGGTATTCCGGCGAAGGCGGACGCGGTTGTTTGTTCCAGAGAGATCTGGGAAGCGATGCGTCCGTAGCACCGCGTGTGCAAGCCGACGGCCGGCACGGCGGGGCGCATCGTCTGGGTTGTCAGGTGTGCTTCCGCGCGACTTGTACTGGCTATCAGCCAGTCCCACAGCGCCTGCTGCGGCGATGCATTATTGGTTTCGAAGATACCGCTTATAATCGCGGCATGACTTATCTCGACTATCGGACGGCTGGTGAATCGCACGGTCAGGCACTGATCGTTCTTCTTGAGGGCGTCCCGGCCGGCCTGACGCTGGATGTGGAATTCATCAATGACGCCTTGCGTCGGCGGCAGGGTGGTTTCGGCCGCGGCGGTCGGCAGAAGATCGAGAAGGACGAGATCAATATCCTGTCGGGCGTGCGTGCGGGCGTATCGATCGGGGCTCCGATTGCGATGCAGCTTGCGAACAAGGACTGGCGAATCGACACGGCGGGGCCCGTGCATCGACCGCGTCCCGGGCATGCGGATTTCGCCGGAGCGATGAAGTACGAGACGGATGATTGCCGTTCAGTTCTCGAACGGGCGAGTGCGCGGGAGACGGCGGCACGTTCGGCGGCCGGAGCCGTCGCGAGATTGTTGCTGCGTCAAATGGGCGTTCGCGTCGTCGGTTTTGTGTCGTCGATCGGCGGGGTTTCCGCAACCATCAACGCGGCCGCTGCGCCGGACGCATTGATTGCCGAACGGGATGCGAGCGACGTGTATTGTCCGAACGCAGAAGCGTCGGCCCGAATGGTTGATGCGATCAAGGCCGCAAAAAAAGACAAGGACACGCTCGGCGGGATCGTTGAAGTTCGCGCATTCGGGATGCCGGCGGGCATTGGCAGCTGTATGCGATGGCAGGATCGGTTGGAGACGCGGCTGATGGGGGCCGTCGGATCGATTCAGGCGTTCAAGGGAGTCGAGATCGGTCTGGGATTCGGCTGCGGCGACGTGCCCGGCAGCCAGGTGCATGACGAAATGGACTTCGATGCATCGCGCTTGGGAGACGTGAGCCTCGGCTTTTCGCGTCGGACCAATCGCGCCGGTGGCATTGAAGGCGGCATGACAAACGGCATGCCGGTGATCGTGCGCGGCGTGATGAAACCGATCAGCACGCTGCTGAGGGGCCTGGATTCTGTGAACCTGCAAACGATGTCGTCGGAGCGAAGTGATTACGAGCGCAGTGATATCTGCGCCGTACCGGCGGCGAGTGTGGTGGCGGAGCAGGTCGTCGGGTTCGAACTGGCGCGCGCGTTTCTGGAGAAATTCGGCGGCGACACGATGGACGCCGTGCTCGCAGCGATGGAGCGATATCTTGGCGGACATCGCGCGCGAATGCGCGACTGAGTACTGCGATCGCGTTTGCGAGAATGAGTCGCAGATCGTGCGGGACGCGTGGCGAGCGACGCTGCGACAGAGTACAGAGTTGCGATTGAGTGAGAATCCGCGTTGGGTTGTTGGCGGCGTCAACACGCATGCACGCGATTCGATTTCGGGTATCGTGCGAGCGGCGTGCGATAGATCGTTGGTTTCCCCCCGTTAGAGTCCTGATGCGAACGTATCGAAAGCTGATCCTGCTTGCAGCCATTCTGATCGTCGGCGGATCGATCGGCGGCACGTCGTGGTACGCCTGTCGCATGCACAGCGTTGCGTATCGACAGGAAGCCGAGCGTGATGTGACGGCGTTTCTTGCCATGCCGGCCACGATCGGGCATATCCGCGGCCGTACCTTTGACAGTCGGGATTTTGTCGACGTCGTCGTGCGGCTGCCGAACAACGGCGATGTTGTCTTCCGCTGCGACTCGGCGACGTGGATTGAGGAGCGCAAGGATCAACACTTCCTATCAATGAATCGCGGCGAGATCGTGCTGGGGGATGCCGTCTGGGAAAATCAACGATATCGGAGTCTGCTCCGGGAAGGGATCGGTTCGGATCTGAAGGCGCTCGATCTTCGCGGCATTTACCTGGACGAATTTCGAATTGCATTTCAAAAAGGATCGTTCGAACTGGAATGTTCCGGTGCATCGGGTGATATCGACTTGAGCAAGCCGGGGCTGGGAACTGCCCGATTGACGGCGCATCAACTCAACGGCACGGCGGTGCCGGACGGCGTACGGATCGTGACGGAGTTTGTTCCGGATGACGGAATTCAGGTTCGCGACATCCGGCTGACAGTGCCGTCGATCCCCTTGCCGGCGCTTCGCCTGGAGTCGTTTCTGGCGACGGAAGTTTCGCACGGATCCTTTGACGGGAGCATTCACTATCGCATTCGCGCCGAAGACGGGATGCCCGAAGTAGAAGTGGGCGGTCGAATCGATGACGCGGAACTGGCAGAGTTGACGCAAATGGCGCCGTATGGGCCCTATCAGGGGAATGTGTCACTGCGGGTCGACGAGGCCCGGTTCGCGGAACGGTTGATGACGCATTTCAAGGGCGGCGGCGTGATACGCAGTCTGAGCTTCGCGTCCTTTGCGCCGCTGCTGCAAATGCCGGCGCTGGATGGGAACGCGAGCTTTGTCTTTGACGAAGTGCATATCGCACTGGGGTTGGTGCATCGCATCAAGTTGAACGGCGATGTAGCGGGCGTATCGCTCGAGCAGATGCTCAATCGATGGGCAAAAGGCGGGGCAACAGGAACGGTCGGCGTTCGCGTGAATAACTTTGAGCTGATGGGGGAGACGATTCGTTCGGCGGATATCGAAGTCATCGTCGCGGCGCCCGGGGGCGGCGAGGGGGACGATGTGCGCAAAAAGCAGGGTTGGTGGGCGGGGAAAACCCGGGGCATGGGGTGGGC
>JAJDEC010000327.1 GCA_029259995.1 Phycisphaerae bacterium | reverse complement strand
TGCAAGATGCTTGGATTTATGTTTTTCGACCCAATGTACTTTGTATTTGTCGGGCCTGCGATTCTCGTGGCCATGTGGGCCCAGTTTCGCATCAAGTCGGCCTACGCAAAGGGAAGCCAGATCGCCGCGCGTTCCGGGTTCACGGGGGCCCAGACGGCGCAGCGGATTCTTGAGATCTACGGAATCGAGCATGTCCGGATCGAGCGGATCCAGGCCGCGCTGGGCGATCATTATGACCCGAGGAAGAAAGTGCTTCGGTTGAGTCCCGACGTGTATGACGGGCGTTCGCTGGCATCACTCGGAATCGCGGCGCACGAAGTGGGCCATGCGATCCAGGATGCCAAGAACTACGGACCGCTCGTTCTGCGACAAGGCATCGTTCCGCTTGCGTCGTTCGGCACCAATTTCGCGTTCATTCTGATTCTGGCGGGGTTGTTTATTCAGGCATTTCAAGTGCTGGCACTCGTGGGGCTGGGCCTGTATTTCGTCGTGTTCCTTGCCCAGCTCATCAATCTGCCGGTCGAATTCAACGCGTCGTCCCGGGCGAGAGCGATTCTCGTCGACCACGGCATGGTATCACCGCAGGAAGACAGGGACGTCAAGAGAGTGCTGGATGCGGCGGCGATGACTTACGTCGCGGCCATGCTGACGTCGCTGGCGACATTGCTGTACTTTGCTTTCCGGGTATTGGGCAATCGGAACTAAGTACCTAATGGGAATGATTCATTGTGTGGAACCGGCTAATAGCCGGTTCGTTACGTGCGATACGGCGGTGGCGGATTCAATGAATCATTATGCCTTTCGACTTAGAGTCAACACACGCATTAAACCGTTGGCGCACCCGAAGCCGCACCGAGCCGCGACCGTGAGGGAGCCGGTCACGCGATGCGAGTTTTTCAACAGGCCACTTGGCGCAGGAAAATTGTAGGGCCGCACGAAATTGCGGTTTTCGATCGAACATCGCGTCCGTCTTCTGCGACGGACGATGGAATGATCGCCGATGTCCTTGCAATCGTCCGAGTCGCGCAGTCCCCATAGAAATGTTGACATGAGTCAGGAACGCAGGGGGCCCCACGACGGATCTTTGTTCGCGCCAAGACACTCAGCCAGTTTCACTCACGCCGACAGCGTGACATAGACGCAGCCAGTGTGCGGCGAAGATCGCGAACGCTCTCGAAGTGAAACCGTGCGTGCACTGCTCATTTCACTGGCGTTTTGCGGTCGGCCAACATCACTCGACCGACTCCCTGACGGTCGCGGCTCTGAACGGCATTGCGCATGTTCACCGAATCACTCTGCATGGTCACTTAGATCAGCCTTTCAGCTCGGATCGCGCAACCACGTCGACGCCTTTCCATCGAGCTTTCTGACGCGCGCGTCGCGTCGGAATGCATCGTAATCACGACGAAACTGTGTGAAGCACTGATCTGATCGCGTCAGGATTTCGTCCGTCAGCGACGGCCGCGCGATCGCCGTCTTCAGCTTTGTCACGTCGCCCTTGAACTGCGACTTCGCATGACCAATCCCGAGCAGCCTTCCCATGATGTCCGCCATCTCAAGCAGCGCCTCGGCGCTGTCGAGGTCCTCCGTGTCCGGCTCTTTTCCGAATGCGTCCTTGGGTTTGACGAGATAGCTGCGGCCGTCAATCTCCGTCGAGCCCATGTAACGCCTGGGTCGCGCCTGAAGGTAGATACTTGACTCGGCAACGATTTGCGCACGCCTTCTCGGTTGCTTTGCGGCATCACTGATCGGTGATGCGAGACCGGCGCGAACGGCGCCGGGCCGCGGCTCTTCCTTCAACTGGAAAATACTCGGCCGCGCCAGCGGGTCCGACGGCGGTTCAAGCAATACGAGGTATTTTCGCACGCCCTGGCTGCCGCTGCTTCCGACGCGCACCCAGCGCACGACGTCGAGGACTTTGGCGCTGATCATCTCGGATTCTACGTCGGGTCGTGTTGATTCGCCGTGCATCCTGTATGCGCGAAACGCGGCGACAACCTGCGCCCGCTCTTCCTTCGAGACGGGCCGCATGATGTCCTTCGGCTTTTTCTTTTTTCCTCGACGCGCCTTGAATCGCTCCGGCGGGTTTCCCTTCGTGTATTTGTCCGCGTAATCCGTCGCGTCCTCGGCGTCCGCACTGGCGAGTAGTCGCATGACGAGCGGGCTCGCCAGGACGCGCGCATTCGCATCCAGCAGCGTTTGCCAACGCTGCAGGTCACCCGTCGGATGAAACGGCTTCCACGTTTCGCAATAGCTCGCCACGAGTTTCCCAACAATCTCCCGCCACGCTTCGTCTGACAATGTCAGCTTGTTCTCGGCCGCCGCGAATCGAAGACTCGTTGCGGCGCGCAGAAGGTCGAGTTCGAAGGAACCGAAGAAGACCTCATCGAAGTCGACCAACGAATAGGCGAGTCGCGGACCGCCGTCGGGGCTGGCGACATACGTCCCCGTGTTGCCCGGATGCACGTCGCCGTGCAGCAGGACTTCCGTGTCCTGCGCTTCACACCAGTCGCGGCAATTCGCGATGCACCAGGCGTAGTACAAATCCGTCGTTCCCCGGAAGAAGTCATACGCGCCGCGATTCAGGCTGTGCACTTTCAGCGACAGGTTCGGTATGTCGCCATCCGTCAAATGCGGATTCAGCGACTCAATCTTCGAGAGCACAGAATTTTGCGCCGGCGTAGTTGTTGGCGGATGGACCGGCGGCGCGTCTGCGCCGATGGATGCAAACAACAGTGATCCGAAAATCGCGCCGGCGAACGTCCGCCGCCATTTGAACCGCGAACAGTGCTTTTCCTGAGCCATTGGATTCCCCGCCGTTACCATCCGTGTTTACAAATACTGCGTTGCATGCGCCAAGCGCGGCCGAGTGACGCTTCAAATCCTATCGCCGTCCATTTGCGCGACAATCCCCGTTCGATCGTCCTTTTGCGCCGGAATCTTTGCGCGTTCTTAATCCAGCCGCAATGCGGCATGAATATCTGCTCCGTAGAGTTCGCGTCATGCCTCGGGCAAGTAAGCCGCTTCGAGGGGAACGAGAGCCTTCCAGGGGAAAGAAGGCGTCAGGCACTGTGGCGGTCCCGGCGATCCGCGCCACGTCCGGGATCGCCCAGGTTTGACAGGCGCGACGCTGATTCGCCGTGGTGCGCGGATCGGCCGGAATTCAGTGGGAGAATTCGTGTATGCAGAAGGGAATGCGAAGCTCGTCAGGATTCACGTTGATCGAGCTCCTCGTCGTTATCGCAATTATCGCGATCTTGCTTTCTATCCTGCTGCCGGCCCTGAGCGCCGCCCGGGAAATGGGCAAAGAGGCGAAGTGCAGCGCGCAACTGAAAGGCCTTGGCACGGGCTTCCTTGCCTACGCCAATGACAACAACGATTACCTGTGCAGTGGCGCTTTCGATCCGGAAGCCCCCAAGCGCGAAGGCCCCGTCGATCAGATCGGCTGGGTCGCCGATCTCGTCAATGGTCGAATCGCCTATCCCGGCGAATCCCTCTGCCCCTCCAATCCCGCGCGATACAACCAGAAGCTCGGCTCCAGCGGCAACACGTATAACGCCGACGAGGCCGCGGATCTCGTTCGACGCGGATACAACACGAATTACACGCAGTCCTGGTACATGGCCCGAACCGAATGGAACCCCGATTCCGGCACGACGAACCTCAAGGACATCGCCGGAACCCAATGGGCCCTGAGCCTGAGTTCGCTGAAGAA
>JAJDEC010000326.1 GCA_029259995.1 Phycisphaerae bacterium | reverse complement strand
ACTGAATCAATTGGATCGATTCGGGCGAATACCGAAGTAGTCCGGCGTGCGCTTCGTGCAGCATGTTGAGCTGGTGCATTGGATGCGTGGCCCAGGTCGCACCCGGCCGCCAAGTACTTACTGGGAATGACCTATGGTGTGGAACCGGCTAGTAGCCGGTTCGCCCAAGGCGGGACGTCTGTGCCACATCCAACGATTATCTCTGCGTTCGTTGTTAGAATAGGCAACTGGCGAATGCAGCGCCGATTGGGGGATTCATCCAATGTTCCGACACCAACTCATGGCGTTGGCCTTTGCCTTCCTCACCACTTCGAGTACCGCGTGGGGTGCGTTTGTCGTCGATTTCTGGAATCTCAGGACCAGCATCCAGGAAGACATTGGCAACCCTTTCAATAGTGAAACTGAAACCCTCACAACGATTTCGAATCCCCTCTTTGAAACGATCCACGCGCAGGTCAACGACAACAGTTTTTCGCAGGCATCGTTCGACTACGCATGGTCGCCTGCACTAACGACCGGTGAATTCAATACGACCATCACACACGCAATTCTGGCGCCCGAGTCGCGGGCCGTGTCGGCCGGGGCCATTCGCTTTTCTTCGACTGAAGACGTTCGGGTGACGATCAGCGGCACGGCCATGTATTCTCACACCCCCGGCGATCTCGGCGGCGTGAATTTTGCGGCATTGCTCAGCAACTTCGATACGGGCGAGATTCAGCGGCTGGAATTCGAAAGAGGCGGAAACCTGTTCTTTCAGCCGGCATCCGGCACGCTCAGTTATTTCGCCGAGATGATTCTGCCGGCCGGCGTCCTTTACAAGTACGAATTCAGCGTCGATACCTGGAACACGGCGGACCTTTTGCCGACCGGGACCATGGATGTTTTTGCGAATATCGCGTTCGCGATCGAAGCCGTCCCCGAACCGACAACCGCCCTGCTGCTGACCTTCGCCATCGCGTCGTTCGTTCTTCGGCGCCGTCGCTCAAACAAACAACATGCGTGAGACTGCTGGTGTTGTGCCTTGCAAATTCGAGTCGGTCAGATTTCGGGGAGTGCGGGCGTCCCGCCCGCCTGTCGGAGGCCATTCGCGCGGGCGTCCCGCACACATGTCGGCGGCCATTCGCGCGGGCGAGACGCCCGCACTCCCCGCATTCGAAACGCGCGGGCGAGACGCCCGCACTCCCCCGCATTCGAAAGCGCACCCGTGAGCGAGGACGGGAGGAATACTCGCGCTAATATTCGACGTGCGGGCTGTCGCCCCAGAGGGAATCGAGGTCGTAATAGGTTCGCTGCTCGTCGTTGAACATGTGGATGATCACGTCGACATAGTCCATGACAATCCAGGTGCTTTCCTCGTATCCGCTGACACTGTACGGCGTTTCGCCGCGCTCCTTGGCCATCTTCCTTACGTGATCCGTGATCGCGCGCATCTGGCGATCGGACGTGCCTGTCGCGATGACGAAGAAATCGCAGATCGGGCTGACGCCTCGCAGATCGAGCACGACGATGTTCTCGCACTTGTCGTCGCGAAGCATGCGTGCGCATTCGATCGCAAACGTGCGCGCTGCTTCGCTGGACATCTGCGGGCGAACGCGTTCCGGCAGGTCCGCGTCGGGGCGCGGCGCGACACCGAGCGATTCGGCATGTTTCAGTAGTTCGTCTTTTCCGGACATGGGTACGTCAGTCGCTCCTGTTGTTCATTCACGTCGGCCGTCGCATCAATCGGAGCCGCCGGTCAATCCGGCGACAAGAAGCCACCCACGGGTTCATCGAGAACCGCGGGGCAGTCGTTGCATTGTCATGGCAATCGGCTTTGGGGTTCTGCGCTTCTTTGTGCGATCGGCAATCAAGGAAGGATATCACAAGGGTTTGCGTTTTCAAGGCGGCGGCCATGTGCCCGAGAAAATTCCGAGTCTCGCCGTCCTCAGCGTGGCGTCCGGGGCGATGCGCCGACTGGCTGGACGTCGCTGTGAGGACCGGCGGCTCTAAATGGGATCGCGTGCAGGCGATTGCGAAGACGTTCGACTTCGTCGATCTGCGCGCATTCCCCGGAAATGACTGATGAACCAATAGAAAAGGTTCTTCACGGATTTGCGGGACGAAGGCATATCACGCCCTGGAACTTGGATTGTGCGCCGCGAAGGACCCCGGAACGATCCCTTGAGAACAATCCAGGCGAAGGATCCTGGAGGGATCCATTGAGAAGAGCCCAGCGATTTATCGCTGGGGCACGCTGACCAAATTCCGCCCCCTAGGGACAGAATGAGTGCCACGCGCCTGGCTCGCGCCGTCCCTCCGGGACGGCAATGCGTGAGAAAACTCTCATCGCAATCCCAGCCTTGAAAAAGGCTGGGCTATTTGCATGTCGTCCCCACCGGGACTTGGTGGAATGCAGCCGCCGCGTCGACAAGCGCCGGCAACGATCCCCGCAAACCCGTGATGAACCCAAAAAAAGGGCGACCCTTTCGGGTCGCCCTTGGTAATCAAATGTGTACTCGTCGAATCGACGCCGTCAGGCGGGGATCAGAAGCCCAGGGCCGAACTGATGGCCGGGGCGAACTTGACGACAAGTCCGGCGAAGACAACGGAAACCATGCTCATCAATTTGATGAGAATGTTGAGCGACGGACCGCTCGTATCCTTGAACGGGTCACCAACTGTGTCGCCAACGACGCCGGCCTTATGCGCGTCGGAGCCCTTGCCGCCGAAGTTACCCACTTCGATGTACTTCTTGGCATTGTCCCAGGCGCCGCCCGCGTTGGCCATGAAGATGGCCACGGCGAATCCGCTGGTCAGACCGCCGGCGAGAAGTCCCATGACGCCAGGTACGCCGAAGAGCAGACCGATACCAACGGGGATCACGATCGCCAGCAAGGACGGGATGACCATTTCCCTTTGGGCGCCCTTGGTTGAGATCTGGACGCAGTTGGCGTAGTCGGGAAGCTGCTTGCCTTCGAATTCGACCGGTCGTCGAGGCCAGTTGGCACAGTCGTCGGCTTCCGCCTGAGTCTTGCCCTGACTGAGCAGGTACTTCTTCATTTGCTCAAACTGACGTCGGCATTCGAGCATCATGGCGTAGGCAGCACGGCCGACGGCCTTCATCGTCAACGCACAGAAGAGGAACGCCAGCAACACGCCGGCGAACATGCCGCAGAGCACGCGCGGGTTCATCAGCGTGACGTCGTAGAACGACATGTATTGCTTGAGCGACGCCTTGTCCGTCGCAACGAGTTCGAGTGTGTGCTTCTTGTCGCCAATCGTCATCGAGGCAGTCTGAAGCCACGCACTATCCTTGATTCGCTCGTCCGCCGGAGACACGCCCGTAATCGTCTCGCCGGGGCTGATCTTGTCGCCCAGTCCGAAGACCTTGTCGCCGATTTCGTGGAAATTGAGAATCATGTAGGCGTTGTAGTTGTTGTCCGAATCCCCGGCCTTCTTGTGCTCGGCCGCTTTGCCGTGGCCGATGTAGTAGAGCTGGTTAAGCTGCGCGTCGTCGATATTCTGTTCGATGAACGCCTTGGCCTCACGAACCTGTCCGACGCGAACTTCCTCGACATACGCTGCGAGCAACGCAAGCGCTGTCAGTGCGGCCGAGCCGATGGCGAACCCCTTGCCCGTCGCGGCCGTCGTGTTTCCGGCAGCGTCAAGCGCGTCTGTGCGTTCGCGAACCTCCGGCGGCTGTTCCGACATTTCGGCGTTGCCGCCGGCGTTGTCTGCGATCGGGCCGTAGGCGTCAGTCGCGAGCGTGATGCCGAGGGTTGCGAGCATACCCACGGCGGCGAGACCGAT
>JAJDEC010000325.1 GCA_029259995.1 Phycisphaerae bacterium | reverse complement strand
AGTGTCAGATGTTCTGATTCAGGCCAGGGTCTTCGGCTTCCATCTCGCCACGATGGACATTCGACAGCTCAGCGCCGTACACGAACAGGTTGTCGCCGAATTGCTTTCTGTCGCCAATCTGTGCCCGGACTATTCGGATCGACCCGAGCACGAACGAGTTGACGTCCTGACGCGGGCCATCGACGAGAGCAGATTCCCCCCCATCGATTCCGATCGTTGCTCGGCAATTTCCAAACAGGTCCTCGAATGCCTGAACGTGATTCGCCAGTCACAACAGCACGACGAGCGCGCAATCGGCAGCTACGTCATCAGCATGACCAATGGCGTGAGCGACGTGCTTGAAGTGCTCTGGTTGCTTCGAATGGCGCATTGCCCGTCAATTGACATCGTGCCCCTGTTCGAGACGATCGACGATCTCGCACGAGCACCCGAGTTGCTGCAGGCCATGCTCTCCAATCCGGCCTATCGCGCCTTCGTCGAGTCGCGCGGGCACTTCCAGGAAATCATGCTCGGCTATTCCGACAGCAATAAGGATGGCGGCTATCTCATGTCCGGCTGGCTCCTGCAACAGGCCCAGTCACAACTTGCCGGCGTGTGCCGCAAGAACGGCGTGCACTTTCGCTTCTTTCACGGACGCGGCGGCACTGTCGGCCGCGGTGGCGGCCGATCGAATCGCGCCATCCTGGCGACGCCTCCCGAAAGCCGAAGTGGTCGCATCCGGATGACCGAGCAGGGAGAAGTCATCTCGTTCCGCTATGCGCTGCCTGACATCGCGCATCGGCACCTGGAGCAGTTGACCAGCGCCATGATCGTCGCCGAAGCCGAAGCCGCAACGCAGCCGAAAGTCCGCCCCCAGTCCGATGAGGCACTGTTGACACGACTCGCAGAACGATCCATGGAGACGTATCGCCAACTCATCGATGATCCGAGTTTCTGGCAGTGGTATTCCGAGGCATCACCGATCGCCCAGATCAGCGGCCTGCCCATCGCGTCCCGACCCGTTTCACGATCGTCCGGCGAAGTCCATTTCGACAACCTGCGGGCAATCCCCTGGGTCTTCGCCTGGACGCAAATGCGATTCAATGTCCCCGGATGGTACGGCATCGGTACGGCCCTGAACGAAGCCCTGAGTGAATCGGACGCCGGCCTCACAACCATGACGCGATGGCTCCAGGACTGGGAATTCTTCCGCACGCTGATCGACAACGCGCAACAGGAAATGGCGCGCGCCCGCCTTGTCATCGCAATGTGCTACGACGATCTCGCCGGAAACTCCCATTTTGACCGAATCGCGTCGGAATTCGACCTCGCGCGATCCGCGATCCTCAGAATCACCGGCCAGCGCGAATTGCTGGACAACAACCCTGTCATCCAAAGGTCGATACACGAGCGCAACGGCGCGACCGACATCCTGCATCTTCTCCAGGTCGAGCTGCTCCGCCGATTTCATGCCGCCGACGATGCCGAGAAGACATCGCTCCGGCCCGTCCTTTTTGCCAGCATCAACGGCATCGCCGCCGCCATGCAGAGCACGGGATAACCTCGCCGCGTCGCGTCCGACCCAGGAATTCAGGATTGCCTCGCCACTGTCCGCCCGGATGCTTAGAATACCGTGAATTCGGGTTCGAGAAACATCTCGGTTGATGTCGTAGAGGATCGAAACATGCAAAGCCAAATCCGTACGCGCGTATTTGTCAGCGCCGTCGCTGTACTGCTGTGGACAAACACTGCCCTGCCTGGCAATCCGCCCGCCGCCGAAGGCACATCTCGTGCCCTTCTGCAACTGGAAGACGCCCCGCTCCTGAAATCAAAGCCGTATGCCCCCGGCGGAATGCTGATTCGAGAGATTCTGCGACAATCGTTTCTCATCGCCGGGCGCGACGAACTCGGACTGCAGACGCGCGACGCCGCATTGCGTGAATCGCTCGACTCGGCCAGATCCGCACCCTTCATCGCATCCGTCGAAATCGAAGACAAGAAGTCCGTACGAATGCGCATCGAACGTGGACATGACAAGACGCGAAAAATCCTGTTCGACGAGACGATCGAGATGGATGCCGAGCGCTATCCCGACTACGCGAAACTCGTGGAACGCTGCGAGCAACTTTCACGAACGAAATTCGTCGACCTCTTGAAACAGCAGGGATTCCCGAATGCACCGACGGAAAATCGGAAGCCGGCGCGGCCGGGCCCCGACACGCAGTACAAACTGCGCCAAATGGACTTCGTGTCCCAATGGTCCGCCGTCCGTGAAATTCATGCCCTGCACACGACCGGCCGCGAAACGAGAGTCTCCCTTGGCGCCCTGTCGCGCGGCTACGCGAATCTCGGCCATTTGACCGACTATCAATGCAGCCTCGCGCACAAGGCATTCAAGGCCAGAGCGTTGCTCTACGCCTATCGACTTCGATCCACCGAAACCCCCGATGCGGACGCCATGTGGCATCTCGCATACGCATGGGCCCTCGCGGGCCGGAGCGACGAGGCCCTCGCCGCCATCGGACACGCACGCCGCCTGAAGAAATCCCATGCAAAGACCGACAAGACGGATGACGATTCAGTCGGCGGCCCCTCGGCACCCGAATGGGCCGACATCATCAACGCCTACTGCCACTCGAATGTGTCGGCGTTAAGACGCCACGCCTCGAATTCGGATCGCTGGGACGAGTTGGCCATGGTTCTTGCATTTCACGCTGTCGAATATGCCGGCAAGTCCAATCTTCCCGACATGATCGGAGACAGCGTCATCAAGAATCTCCCTGGCTGCTTTCGCGTTCACGACGCCTACAACGACTGCATCGGAGTCATCCGCGGTCACTCGGCGACCGTCGATTCCGCGACGGCTCTGATGATGGAGCTGCCGCGGCAGTTGTCATCCGTTAAGGACCTCCCCGAATCCGCCAGGAAGCTCGTTGACCCGATGATTGATAGCGGCCCGTCCAATGCCTGGACGGCCATGGGAAAGTCCATTCCAAGTCTCGTGAAAGCGCTCGCCGCTGAAGGAATCCCGGAGAGGGACACGGGCGAACCGTCCTGGGAGTGCCTGGGACGAATGATCGAAGACACGGCATTCGCGCAAGTGCAACGCCGCGCAAATTTCCTCAAGAACTGGCTTGCCGTCTCCGCAAACGAATTCGTGCAGCACACGAAACCCATTCACAAAGACCATCCCTATGCATGTCTGATGGCTGCCTACGGTCTCGACGAACCGAAAAAGGTCAAGGCGTTCTGCGAAATCATCAAAGACCTGGATATGCGCAGCGCCGATACGAGCCTGCTGCGAATCAGGAATATCGCCGACGGAATCTGGACAGCCGTCTACCAGGAGACGCCTCGATTCAGGGATCAATACTACCAGATCTGGGCCAATCACGACGCGATCCGTGGTGATCTTGGACGATTCATACGCGTCGATAATGAACCGATGGATCGCGCGCGATGGCTCATTCGCGCCGCCCCATACGATCCGGCAGCGCTCACGACGATCATCATGGAGGAATTGGAAAAACATGAGAATCGCATCGATGACTGGCTGGAGAAAACGGGCGATCTGAGCATCATCACGCTCGCGCTCGGCGACAAGTACCTGTTGTTCGGAGAGCACGAAAAGGCTCGCTATTACTTTCAGAAGACGATTACCGTCGAACCCTCCAAGGCCGCCTATCGCGGCCTCGCGAAGTGCTACCTGGACGAAAACGACCTCGACGGCTACGTCGCGACGCTCAAAGAATTCATCCAATTGGGCCAGGACTTCGGTCTCGATCGCGCAGCCCTCGCCCGCGAAGCCGCCTCGACGCTCATGGAACGCCGATCCCTCGAACGCGCGTTACCCTTCGCCGAAGAAGCCGCATCGTCGTACTCCGCCTGGGGCCTGCAATGCGCCGCGGCTTGCTACGAGGGGCTGGGCAA
Source organism: Phycisphaerae bacterium (assembly GCA_029259995.1). Taxonomy (GTDB): domain Bacteria; phylum Planctomycetota; class Phycisphaerae; order UBA1845; family UTPLA1; genus ECT2AJA-110-A. The sequence continues at coordinate 12,451 of JAJDEC010000325.1, read as the reverse complement.
ATACGACGATGCGGAATCCATGCTGCGGAAATGCAGTGATCGATATCCAAACACGACATTGGATTGGTATCGATTCTGCAAGCGTAGCGGAAAAGGCGATCTGGATGCTGCCCGAATAGCCGCCCGAAAGTTTGTTGCCGAGTACCGGCAATCCGGGAATCCTGTGATTCTCTCACTGATCGGAATGTTCCATGTTCTGGAGAACGAACCCGAGTTGGCCATCAAGTCGTATCAAGCCGCCTACGAAATCTCAGGGGATACATTCCACGCCCTCAATGCGATTCTCCTCGCGCATCTGCACAAGAACATGAAAGTGCGTAACGAGCTCTGCGAACGCGCCCATCGCTCACGATTCTCCGAAGAAGTGAAAGCGGACACGATGAGGAATCGCGACTTGATCATCTACGAGATTCACAACGCATTCAAGGCGGACAATCCGGAACTCGCCAATTTCACGACGATTGAACAGCTGCTTCCCGATCTGACGCCGCACGAGCAAATGGACCTGCACTATTTCTGCGCGCTCTACTGGCAGGGCTCTGGTGACGTCGACAAGGCCGACAAACTCATGCGCCGTATTGCCAGAATGCCCAATATTCAACACTGGACGTGGATGATGGCGCGAGAGTCACTCCGCTCACACGGAAAGAAACTTCCGAAAGTCAAGAAACCCGTTTACTACGGATTCTGAGAAGCTCGATCGTGACGGAATCGGTTCAACCCTGACGCGATTCCGCCAGCGCTGCGAGCGCACGTTTCCGCGCCGTCGCATGATCGACGATCGGCTTGGGATACGCGCGACCAAGCCGAATGCCGGCAGTCTCCAGCACCGACGGCGGCGTCTCCCACGGAGCATGAATCCATTTCGTCGGCAGCGCCGCCAGTTCCGGCGCCCACTTACGAACGTAATCACCGCCGGGATCAAACTTTCGTCCCTGGAGGATCGGATTGAAAATCCGAAAGTACGGCGCTGCATCGGCGCCGCAGCCGGCCACCCATTGCCAGCCAAGCGTGTTGTTGGCCAGATCCGCATCGACAAGTGTGTCCCAGAACCATGCAGCCCCGGCACGCCAGTCAACAAGAAGATGCTTCACCAGGAACGACGCGACCACCATCCGCACCCGATTGTGCATCCATCCCGTCGTCCACAACTCTCGCATGCCCGCATCCACGACTGGATATCCAGTCTGGCCGCGCTGCCATGCCGCGAGCGCGGCATCATCGTGTCCCCATGGAAATGCCCTGAACTGATCCCGTAACGGTTCGTTGACCGTGTGCGGAAAATGCACAAGCAGATGATACGCAAATTCTCGCCATCCCAGCTCGCGAAGGAAACACGCCATCGAGTCTTCGGCGTCGCCCGGAGGCATGTCCGATTGCCTGCGACGAACCGAATGCCATGCCTGCCGAGGACTCAACTCCCCGAAATGCAGGTACGGCGAAAGCCGCGAAGTGCCCGCCCGATCAGGTCGATCGCGTCCCGTCAAGTAGCCGGCAGCGCCGCCTGAAACGAATCGCTTGAGCTGCTGCCCCGCCGCCGCTTCCCCGATCTTCCACGCCTCGCGAATTCCTCCCGCCCAGTCCACACGCGGTTCGAGTCCCAGCGCCTCGACAGTCAGGCGCTTCGGCCAGGTCTTCGGCGCAACAAGTTTGCTCGGTCTGCGAATGGGCGTCGTTGGCTCGGGCAGGCTCAGACACGATCGCCAGAAGGCGGAAAACACCTGAAATGGCTTGCCTTGCTTGTTCTTGATAATCGAAGGTTCGAAAAGACATGCGCCATTGAATGACTCAACATGAAGCCCGCCGCTCTTGAGCGTCGATTTGATCTTCGTGTCTCGCAATACAATCGCAGGCTCATAGCGACGATTCCAATAGACCGCATCCGCACCCGTTTCCGCGGCGATCGCCTGGATCGCCGCGAGACTTGGTCCCCGCCGAATCGTCAGCCGCATCCCCAGCGAATCAAGCGATTCCGACAAGGATTTCAGAGACCGATGCAACCACCAGCGCGACGCGGCGCCCGCAGCCCATTTCCCCTCTTCCTCGGGCGCCCAGATGAATACGGGGATGACGGGACCGCCGCGTTTCGCAGCCGCGACCAAGGCCGGATGGTCCGCCAATCTCAGATCGTGACGGAACCAAACGATCGATGTGTCCGACGCCGACATGGGGCCTGCCCTCCCTGACAGGTCGTCACTTGGGTCCATGCGTAAACGCCGCTACGTGTCGCGCAGGCAACATGCCTGCAGCAAGACGGTTGAAAACCAGGCGCACAACGCAATACGACGACTACAATCCGATCAATTCGGAGACGATCAATGAAATGTCACGCCCATCGACGCGACAGTCGCCGTCGGCGTCGCGCAATGGCCGACCGATGCAATCAACGGCCAGTCCGTTTGCAGTTCCCGCGCATTGATCCGACACGTCGGAAACGCCGTCGCCGTCCGCGTCATCGACCATCGGTACGCTATCCGTCTGTCCGATCAACTCATTGACGATGCCCGCGATATCAAGCGGCGTGAGAACACAATCGTTGTCCGCATCCCGTTGCGGTCGCCCCACACAATCGACCAACACCCCCGGCAGCGTCCCCGGACAGATGTCTGACGCGTCGAGCACGCCATCGCCGTCTTCGTCGTTGTTTCCGTCAACCGAAGCCGTCAACATCAGCACCAACGGCGCACCCGACACACCGCCCTGCAGATTTTCATCTGAAACCGAAAACGTGTACGTCGCAGCGTAGCCGCCGACGCCGAGCGCCGATGGATCAAACGTCGCCGTCAATTGTACATTTGCACCGGCCGAAAGGTTTCCGAATGGCGATGCGTCCGTACCAAACACATCGTCGTCGCCCGTCGAAATCACGCTCACCAGTGCAAGATCCGCCGTGAATCCGATCGTCGCTTCGAGATTATGAATTTCGAAACTCATCAACTGAATCCCGTCAAGACTCGACACACTTCCAAAGTCCACCAGCAGCGCGTCATCATTCGTCACGGCGGAGAAGGATGCCTCCGAATGATCGAGTACATCCATTGAGACGGCGACGATGTCGTTGCCGTCGATCGAGCCGGTTCCCGCCCCCTGGTTCGTGATATCAAGATTGTCGATGACGATCGACCCGCTCAACGGCCCCGGAGCAGTTGTCGTTCCTGTAAGACCGACGTCCATCAAAGTCAGTTGAGATCCGTACTCGAATGCATTGAATCGCCCATGAACGCTCGCCGTCGCATCGCCAAGCGCGTTCACCGAGTAATAAGTCGGATCGCTTCCCGCCTTGCGAATCAGGACACTCGTCGATCCCGGCAAGGGACCGCCAACGATCACGCCTGGATGTGCAATGCTGATCGACGATGATCCGTCGGCCGGCAGCGTATCCGTCACGTAAATCGTGCTGTCGTTTGCACCGTCGCCGAAGACGGACCACACCCATTCAGGCCGATCCACGTACGCACTTCGATTGCCCTGCACGTCGTAAACCCGATGGTTTCGCCGCCGTTCAAAGAAGTCCGGCACATCCGTGTAGTGCCAGCGCAACAGCGCATCGAGATCGCCCATTTGATTGCCCGACGGCGTGCCGCTGACAAGCGTATGCGTACTCATGTAGCGCGTCGCCGAATAGAACAGGCTGCGAGCAATGTCGCCCTTGTCGAATTCCCCCGGGAACCATTCCGACCCTTCGGGACCGTACGATCCAGACGAAGCAAACGTGCCGAACGGATCATTGCCGCGCGAACTGTTGATACCCGGCGCCGACGGCCGCAAGGCATGTGGATCGCCGAGATTGCCCGTCGATCCGTTGCTCGCACTTCCAGGCTGCCTTGATTGCGGCCAGACGTGCTCGCGATTCCACGTCGAGCCCGAATCCCATGTCCCGGACACCGAAGCACGATTGTATACAAGCAGGATGTTTCCCGGCACGTTGGGATCCTCATCGTAATAGGATGAGTTGTCCCGGAAATCCCCGTACGTCTGCTGATTGTGCCCCGATGACAAGATGCTCGACAACTGCGTCAGCAAAGTCGATCCCTGTCCCGTTGCACTGTCGTAGTAACCCGCGGGCGGATCGAAGTCGTCAGTGGGGATCGGATCGCTGACCGTCACCTGCAAGTTGTCGCTTGCCATCAGACCCGTCGTATCCGTGATCGTCAGTACCAACTGATACACGCCGGCGGAATCGAATGTCACGCTCGCCCCGCCAGGCGATGTCGTCGCGCTCATGACGCCGGTTCGGCCCGACCAACCGACGATCCCCGCACCGCTGACAGGTGTCCACGCATAACTCGCACCCGCAAGCCCATCCGGATCATCACCCATCGCCCCCGATAGCGACACCGACACATCGTTCGGCGCCAATTCGACGATTCGATCCGATCCGGCAAAGGCTGTCGGAGGATTCGCAAGACTGCCGACCACAAATCCCGTCGTCGTCGCGAAACCGCTCGCCCCACCCGATGCAGTCGCATCGATCGTCCAGGTTCCGTTATTCGCAAGCGTGACGTCGACGAGTCCGTTCGTATCAGGATGACTGATCGACAGGTTGTAGGGCGACACAAAGGCCCCGCTCGTCAACTGAATGAAAGCGGGATCACCCATTGCCGGCGCTTCAGAGAGATCCACACTGATCGTCGTCATTTCGCCCGTCAAGAAACTTGTACCCGTGATCGAAACGCCCTGCAGCGTCGATCCGACATTAGAATCCACCACGAATGACCAACCCGGCGGCGACTGCAAGGTATCACTCAACGTCCAATTTGACGGATTGCCGATGGCCGCCAGGAGGGATGCGACCGACCCGCTTGTTGGACCGCTGTAGTAACCGTTGTCCGTTTCCCCAAGATCAACAGCCGATACGCCGACCGTCAGCCCCGGCGGTAACCCCGTCGTATTCGAACTCGAAGCGTTGCCAAAATCCGTGCTGTCGAAGTCAATCGCGTGAATGAACGATGGACTCGCAGCACTGCCCACGAATGCCAGTATCTGATCGCCCGACGTGGACAACGAAAACGCGCCGCCGCCGACACCGTCGCCATCCGCAGACCAGTCTCCCCCTGCGAAAGGATTGGCTCTCGTAATGACCGTCCCGGGCGACAATGCCGTCGAAACGACATACTCGATTCCGCCCTCATTCGCCCGAAATCCGCCCGATGATTGCCAGCCGGAGTCGGTAAACCGTATAGTCGTTCCCGCTGGAATCTCGTTCATCACGACGAACGAAAGGGCATCCGGGTTATCCGACGAAAACGCGATAACCGCCAGATCACCCGCATCAACTGCCATTGCGGCGTCGGAATATGCGAGTGTTGTCAGAAACATGCAAAATGCGATGTAGAGTGAAAGATACGTCGATCGCTTCATCCGCTAATCCCCAGCTGCCACGCGTCATTTCCGACAACGATTGATCCGCTCGATTCGATTCGCCCCCGAAACGAAGATCCAGAGGCTCGATTCCCCAACCAAGATACCGCCACTGGCACGATTCAGCCAGTAAATCCAACGATAGCCCCATAAGGCCCGCCTCCGCGAAGTACGTGCCACGACGCAGCGAATCGCTAGAATATCCGACATGCCATTCAACGATTCCACGACGCCGGCACGTGCCACGCTGATCCTCGGAACAGCCGGCCACATCGACCACGGTAAATCGACGCTCGTCAAGGCACTCACTGGTACGGATCCCGATCGTTTGCCGGAGGAGCGACGGCGCGGCATGACGATCGAACTCGGCTTCGCCCACCTGGACGTGACTGATGGCACGACATCCTTTCGATTCGGGATCGTCGACGTTCCTGGCCACGAAAAATTCGTACGAACCATGGTTTCCGGGGCGACCGGAATCGATGTCGCGATTCTTGTCGTCGCCGCCGACGATGGCTGGATGCCGCAAACGCAGGAACACGCAGACATTCTCGATTTACTTGGCGTCGAGCGCGGCATCGTCGCGATCACAAAATCGGATGCCGTTCCTGCCGAACGACTTGTCGCCGTTCTGGCCGAAATCAAGGAACGCGCCTCAAAGTCGATCATCGCGAGCTGGCCCGTGCTCGAAACCTCCGCGAAAGCGAACTCGGGAATCGATGCGCTTCGGTCCGCCCTCGCACGAATCGCGATGACCCTGCATCAACGTCATGTTTCGTCAGTTTTCAGACTCGCTGTGGATCGAGTATTTACTGTCCACGGTCGCGGTACCGTCGCAACCGGCTCCGTTCTGTCTGGCCAGGTCAGCCCGGGAGACGAGCTGGAAATCCTGCCCGCCGCCGTCGTCTGCAAAGTCCGCGAAGTTCAGACGCATGACAAGATGGTCGCCGCCGCCGCCAGCGGACAACGCGCCGCGCTCAATCTGACGGGAATCGACCGGGATTCGATTGAACGCGGAATGGACCTGGTCACGCCGGGCTATCTCGCCGCATCTCGATACGTGGACGCACGCGTGCGACTGTTATCGACTGTCGACGCCCCCCTGAAATCACATCGGCGCGTGCGCGTCCTCATTGGCACGACGGAAGCAATGGCGACACTCGTCGTCATCGGCGCCGATGCGATTCGCCCTGGCGATGATGCATTTGTGCAGCTGCGCGTCCATCGCCCGATTGTCGCCGGCTTCCGTCAGCGATTCATTCTGCGCGACGAGACGGCTGCGAGAACGATGGGAGGCGGCACAGTGATTCGCCCTCAGGCGCGACGCGTACGGGCGATGCTCGCGGAGACGATTCAATCCTTCGAACGTGCGGCAAGCGAGGACGCGCACATCAGACTCGCCGACGCCATTCGCGAATCCGGATTCAATGCGGCAACAGACTTGCAGCTCGCAGGCCGGATCGGCGTCGAACCGCATAAGATTTCGTCCTTGCTCGAGGCACTCGCGTCCGAACATGCCCTGGCCGAAATCAAGAACCTGCGCGTGCATCGGGACACGCTCTCGACGATGCTCGATCGGTCCGCAACAATGCTCAAACGATATCACGCATCGCGGCCGAACGAGCCCGGCATGCAACGCGACAAATTCATTGGATGGATCGCGGCGCGATCGGCCCCCGATCTCGGCAAGCCGCTCCTCGTCGAGCTCGAATCGCGCGGCACACTCGTCGCCCGGGGGCCCTACTTGGCGCATCAGGAATTCAGTCCCGCTATGTCGATCGAGGACGAATTGGCGATGAACGAAGTCTTCGCCGAAATTGAAGCTGCCGGATTTGATCCACCCGAATGGCAAAAACTTCGAGCCATTTGCAGTCTCTCGAGGCAGCGTGCCAAGTCGCTGTCCGATATTGCGAAGACAGACCCTCGCCTCGTATCATTCGCCCTCGGATACTTCATCGCGACAAGTGCGATGGAGCGTTTTCGGGCCATCGTCGCCGATCTGGGCGCGAAGGGTCGTCGATTCAGATTGGCGGATGTCCGTGACCGGTCTGGCCAGAGCCGGCGCGTTGTTCAGCCGCTGCTCGAACACCTTGACAGAACGGGGTTTACCAAGCGCGTCGGCGACGAGCGAATTCTGCGATAGACCTGGGATTGGTTACAAATCCACTCCTCGATTTCGACGATTAGGTAATTATGAAACGGCAAGAAACAATGCAGTTATCACAAATCCCGTCAATGACGGCCTTGCTCGCAGCAGTGTCGGCCGATTCGAGGCTGTCGGCCGAGCCGCGCTCGACGATCACGCCCATCCTGAGATCCGTCGTCGAGGACATCCGATCTCGCGGACATTCCGGCGAAACGAGTCCGCGCGAGTACGAGTCCGCAGCGATACTTGAGGCAGTCTTTCGAAAGATCGAATTGCGTCGACTCCATCGAATTCGCCCCGTGATTAACGCGACGGGAATACTCCTGCACACCGGACTCGGTCGAAGTCCCCTTCCCGAAGTTGCGATCGAGCGAGTCGCACGGGTCGCCGCGGGCTACTGCAATCTGGAAATCAATCTGGACGATGGCCAACGCGGAATGCGCTGCAGTTATGCCGAGATCCTGCTCCAGGAATTGACTGGCGCCGAAGCGGCTCTGATCGTCAACAACAACGCCGCCGCAACGCTGCTCGCCCTATGTGCACTGGCTGAGAAGAAGGAAGTGATCGTCTCCCGCGGCCAGCTCATCGAGATTGGTGGATCCTATCGACTGCCGGATGTTATGCAGGCGGGCGGCGCCAGACTGCGCGAAGTCGGCACGACCAACAAGACGCGCATCAGCGACTACGAACGGGCCATTGGTGAAAACACGGCCCTGATCATGCGCGTCCACACGAGCAACTATCGAATCGTCGGATTCACCGCCGCCCCCTCGACGCCCGAGCTCGCGCAACTCGCCCATCGCCGTGGCTTGCTGATGTACGACGATCTGGGAAGCGGCGCCATGCTTGACGATGCCGTCTGGACCGCCGCCGATGAACCGACGGTTCCTCAAGCCCTGCGAGACGGCGCAGACCTGGTGTCTTTCAGCGGCGACAAACTACTCGGCGGACCGCAGGCCGGTATCCTTCTGGGCTCGCGCGAAGTCATTGAACAGCTGCGCGAACACCCGATGGCCCGAGCCCTGAGAGTTGATAAACTCACGATCGCGGCACTCGAAGCCACGCTCGAATGCTATGTCGATTCCGACACGGCACGCGAGTCCATTCCGATGTTGAAATCACTGAATGAACCAATCACGACAGTTCAGTCGCGCGCCAAACGGCTGGTCGAACAGCTGAACACCAAGCCCCTGGACATCAAGATCTCAACCAGTATGGAGCAGAGCTACGCGGGCGGCGGTTCGTTGCCGGCCTGGCCATTGCCCACGGCGTGTGTTCGCTGCGTCCTGCCGCGGACGCAGCAAGTACACGAAATCGCACACCGCCTGCGAATCGGCGATCCGAGTGTCATGTGCCGGATCCGTGATGATTCAATCGTCCTTGATCTCAGGACGATCCGGGACTCGGAAGTCGGATTGCTTGCGACCGCCATCGAATCGGCCTTGTCACATTGACATGCATACAATCCGTTAGACCAATTCGGTGCGTCAATTTGTCTGACGTACAATTGTCGTTGTCGATCGATCCCGACTGTGTCGCGCCAATGAACCAGCACGAAAATGACAATTCGACTCCGCCGCCGATGGCCCGGCCGGTTGATCCCGACACGCAGATCGGAATAGGCTTCATGTCAGCCCAGATCCGAATCATGCGCCGGGAAAACCCGGAGATATGGGAACGCATCGACGAGCTTGCCGAAGGCAATTTCGATCCCTTCGTATTCAAGAAGTTGTTCAGCGTCAGCGAGTCCAATTGTGAACACTGCGGCTACAACCTTCGAGGAAACGTCAGCGGCGTCTGCCCCGAATGCGGGACGCCATTCCTCGTTACAGCGGAAGAGCGGCGGATGACGTCGATTCGCATCTTTGATGCGCTGCGATCCGAGAACCCCGACCGATGGCGGACCGTTTCCGAGAATTTTGAACAGAAGCGCATGAATGACATCAAGCAGGAATTAGAGACGGAAGGCGAGCGACGAGACACTGTTCGACGCAAGGCGCTGCATAGTTGGCTCGAACGAAAGCGACGCGGGGCGAAAGAATGAATGCGATTCGCCCGGCCCGGCGTCCGGTCGGCGTCAAAAGCCCTCTTGTCGTAGCGCGGAACAGGATTCGATGATCCAGAACTTTACCATGCTTGCGTTCATCGCATCCGGCGCCGCCGCCGTGATCAGCCCCGCATTCGGCTACGCGCTCGGCCTCTCTCGCGTCAGAAGTCGATCCCCGGAAATGATTGAATATTACAAGGCGCAACAGCGTGCGACACTGATCTCTTTCTATAGAATCGTCGCGATCGCATCCGTCGTGGAGCTTGCAGGCGTATGGCTCCTGAATGTCGTCCCCAGTTTCGCCGCCGACATCGCAATCGTCATGACCGTCATGATGCCCGCCGGAATTGTCCTCATCACCTTGGTTCCTGTTGGGCTGTCGATCGGCGTCGCACTGACCGTCGCGTCATACGAATCCATGCCGGGCTGCTGCGCCAATTGTGATTACGATCTGCGCGGCAACCCGGAAGCACGCTGCCCCGAATGCGGCCATCCCGAGGCAATCGCCCATACCGCACGTCAGGCGTGACGAACCAACGGATCGGGACTCGATGGATCTCCATCACAAGCAACCCAGCAGCCCGTGGTGAAAGTGCTTCGAGGCCAGCGGCGCGACATTTCGCGTCAGATCGACGGAGCGAAACGGAGACGAATCCTGAAGATTCGCTGAGTTTCGTGCACGAAGAGCTGGCGTGAAATGGCCGTCGATGGACCGAATGACTTTTGCCACGGGCTGCTAGACACAAGCCCGGCCTACGCTTCAAACACAAGAAAACTCAAGTGAAGCTCCGCATGTCGAAGGTTCAACCGAATCCGGTCCTCATCACTCATGGGGCCGAACCCGGGACTGTCGTACGTCGACGGCTCACCCGCTTTGAGCCTTAGGAATGCAACTCGATACCGTTTCAGACCCGCCTCGGTTGTCATCTCATCCGTACCATAGGTACCCGCCGACACGGCCGGCATCTTGACGCCGCTCGGTAGGCCGTCCCTGAGATACTTCTTGACTCGCCAGCGAAGTATGACGCCGATAAGCCAGGGAGGCTTGCCGAGTGGATAGCCCTCGTATCCGTAGTCGATCCACGACGCGATATGCCCGAACACCTGCCCAGGTGTCCAGTTTCCAAGCGATCGAATCCGCCCGTCGGCGTCCGCCCTGGCAATGCGTTCCGCTTCGGAAATCGCATCATCGATGTTGCCGAACCGCAGCGTCCGACGCCCGCTGACTTTCGAAGTCTTGATCATCGACTCACCTCACTTTCTTCTGATTCCCCCGCCAGGAGCATAACACACAATCTCCATGCCCTGAACACAAGGCGGAAGGATTTGGCCTGTTGCAGAGAACGAGTGTTGCTGATTGCGTTATCATCCTGGGGGAATGTCGGAACGGCCGAAATGGATCGGCCGACGGCCATTCGATTCGGAACGGAACAGCACGCGCATGATCGCGTTACTTCGCAGCCCCCGCGTCGTCCTGCGACAGCGCATCGGTATCCCAACATGGCCATGAAGTCTCAGACCCAGAAATCACTCCTCTTCGCATTCATCACGTCCATCGTCCTGTGCGGCCTCGTCGGAATCTATTGCATCCTGCTGGGCGACATGGGCGCTCTCGAAGGTCGAATACTTGGTTCAACGGCTGTCATCGGCGCCGCGTCGATACTCGCCCTTGCGTCCGCGATCCCCTGGGAACGTCGGCGCTGGCATCCGCTCGGCCCCGTCGGCATGGGAATTGTCGGACTGACGCTGATTCAGACGCTCGGCATCATCTGGATTGGCGACTACGCGGATTTCGAATTCCTTATAAAGGCCCTGCTTATCTCAATCACGCTCGCCGTCGGCATTCCACACATCGGCTTGCTGTCACTGGCCAGACTCAAACGCGGATACGAATGGGCGCGCATCGGCACCATCGCTTGCATCATCCTCCTCGTCGTCGTGATTGATCTCCTGATCCTGACCGAGGGCTTCGGCGCCGGCGGCGTCGTTCAGTTGATCGGCACGCTGGCGATTCTCGATGTCTGCGGTACCGTCGCCGTGCCGATCCTGCATCGCGTATCCGCCGTCGCAAGACACGATTCGATCCAATCCGCCGCGCTTGAAGTCACGATGACCTGCCCGAGATGTGCCGACTCACGCGCGCGACCGATCGGTCGATCCAAATGCGTCGCCTGCGGGCTGGGAATTAATCTGGAAATCGAGGAAGAACACTGTACGAAATGCGGCTACGTCCTGTTCGGCGTCGTTTCGTCTGCATGTCCCGAATGCGGCAACCCCATCACAAACAGAGTGCCCGGAATCCCCGTCGCACAGCCGCATTCAAGCTCGATCAACTCGTAACGGCCCATACACGCAATGCAAGTCGCCGGTGGCCGACGCCTGCATCAGCGCGATGCGGTCCGCTTCAGATCACAAGTGTGTTGCCTTGAAACTTGACGCGCCGCAATCCCTGACGAATCATGCCCGCTCATTCATCTTGACCAGATCGTCCAACGGAGCAGATGCGTGGAAGACCTATTCACTTCAGCCAACCTGATCGCCCTCGTCACACTAACGCTGCTCGAAATCGTTCTCGGCATCGACAACATTGTTCTGATCACGATTATTACGGGAAAGCTTCCCGAACATCAGGAGAAACGCGCCCGAACGATCGGACTGATCCTCGCAATGGGCATGCGCATTGTGTTGTTAACCACCGTGTCTTGGATCGTGTCACTCAAAGGCAACCTGTTCACGATCCTCGGAAATGAAATCTCCGGAAGGGATCTGATCATGCTGCTCGGCGGCACATTTCTCATTTGGAAGGCGACGAAGGAAATCCATCACAACATCGAAGGCCCGGATAGAAAAGAGGAAGCCAAGAAAGCGGTCGCATCGATGGGCGCCGCACTCCTTCA
>JAJDEC010000324.1 GCA_029259995.1 Phycisphaerae bacterium | reverse complement strand
ATTCGAATCGTGTGGTAAACTACCTGCCATACTTGGCTGCTCATCGCGAACCTCCATGTTCTTGCCGGAACGAAAAAGGTGTAACGATAGCAGCCATTTGTATTTAGCGCAAGAAACAAATCACAACGCGCGCATTCTTCTAAATCGCTGGGCTATTTTCAATGGATCCCTCCGGGATCCTTCGCCTGGATTGTTCTCAAGGGATCCCTCACGGATCCTTCGCGGCGCACAATCAAACTTCCAGAGCGCGATACGCCGTCGTCCCGCAAATCCGTGAAGAACCATATTCAATGGAACATCTTGCATTTCAACTTGGTAAGCGTCGGCGATTATTTCGCGGTTACTTCCGACAAATGCCGCGTGATGACGTCGAGTAATTCGGCTCGTTGCGTCGGCTTCGAGATATAGTCGTTGCATCCGGCTTCGATGCATGACTCACGATCCGCCGTCATGGCGTACGCCGTCAACGCAATGATCGGGCCCGAAAAGGACGCTTCTCGCAGCTTCCGTGTTGCCGTGAATCCGTCCATGATCGGCATCTGCATGTCCATGAGGATCAATTCGAACGGCTGATTTGTGTTCAGGGCGGCCGTGGCCCTTTCGAATGCGTCTTTGCCGTTCTCCACAATCGTCACATCCGCGCCCGCGTTGCGAAGCAGAATCGAAAACAGTCGTTGGTTGTCGACGCCGTCATCCACGAGAAGGATGTGACGTCCATCGAGCAGTTTCTCCGCAATCCTGGGCGACTGCGCAACGTCAGGAGACACCTCCGGCGGCGTCGTTGTCGCCTCCGAGGCATCCTGCGAATCGCAATGTTCGATCGGGAGCAGCAATCGAAAATGCGAACCCGACTTCGGAGCCGACTTTTCGATGTGTAGCGTTCCGCCCAGCAGCTCCGCGAGGCGGCGACTGATCGTCAGTCCAAGTCCCGTGCCGCCGAATCGGCGTGTCGTTGATGCGTCACCCTGACCGAACGGTTTGAACACGCGCGCCTGTTGTTCGTCCGACATGCCGATTCCGGAATCGATCACATCGACGCACAGAGATTCTGTTTTTTCTAAGGTCGTCATCTTGGCAAAGACGCGAATCGAACCGTTGTCCGTGAATTTGACGGCGTTGGCGATCAGATTCGTGACGATCTGTCTGAGACGCGTTGGATCTGAAAGAAGGACCAGTGGGATTGCAGGGCTGATGTCGACCTGAAGCGATAGCCCCTTCATCGCGCATTGGCCTTGGTAGAGCAGACATGCATCCTCAATCAATGTCTTGGGAGCGGCTGGAACAGACTCAATGCTCAAATGACCGGTTTCGATTTTTGACAGATCGAGAATGTCGTTGACGACAGTCAGGAGATGATTCCCGTTTCTTCGAACCGTTTCGATGGCGTTCTTAACCTCCGGATCGTGATGATCTGCGTCGGAAATAATCTCGGCAAAACCAAGAATCGCCGTCATCGGCGTCCGGATTTCATGGCTCATGTTCGCCAGGAAGGCGCTCTTTGTCCGATTTGCCTGTTCCGCCACAAGATTGGCGTTGGCGAGTTGCTTGTTCGTTCGAATCAGGGCTTCATTCGTCTGGCGCAGTTCAAGCGTCTGTTTCGCGACGAATTTCTGCAATTGCGTAGGGCTCTTGAACTTGAGCGCCCTGGGAATCACACGAATCAACGTTGCGGACGTCACAACCGAGACGATGGCCGTGCAGATTTTCAACACGCCGGCGAACCGATAGGCGGGCCAGTAGAAAATCGTCGCTTCCATCAGATGCGTCAGGCCGCAAAAGACAATGAACGCGCCGAACAGAAAGAACAAGCCATGAAACGGCACGTCCTTCCGTTTTCGCACGAAGATGATCAATGTCGTCGGAATCGTCACGTACGCCAGGAATATGACAATGTCCGAAATAATATGCGTCCAGCCCAGTGATGCAGACCAGGAACCACATTTCCATCGCGGCGGAAAGTGCGATGTATCAAAGAGCAGTGACGCTTCCGTCGCCAGCGATCGGTCTGCAAGCCCCCCGACAGAAGTACAACAACGGCCGCCTCCAGCCGACGAACCGACTGTCGGCAACGCGATCCGCCGTGCATGAACGGATGGATCATTGGGTTCGATGAGTCGATTCGCAGCGGACTCGGCATTCGTCGCGCCAACGAATCTCGGCGTCATGGCGAGTATCACGAGTGCTGCCGCGGCGAACCATAGGGTTCGACAGTGCGGTTCATACGTTAAGTCGCGATTTCGCGCGATCAAGTTCTGGCTCCGGCGGATCGGTTGGTATCGGACGCGTGCTGCCCATCTCGTCAAAGAGAACGGACACGACGATCATCGAACCGTCACGCCGAATTCATCGGTTAGGCCGCGCCTTTGCTTTCGCTCACCAGGAGCACCAGGACGAGCTATGTATCCGGCGGACTTGCAAAGACTTGCGCCCTGACATTACGCGGCTTGCGAAATGGACTTGGTTCTGCTGCGGATACATGAATCAAAACGCCGCAGTCCGATACGAATCAGACTGCGGCGCGATGTTTGAAGCCATGAAAATCGTGAACTGGGGAGCGATTGCCCGCTCGCCACGAATTGGGTTATCGCTGATCGATCGGAACGACTTTTCGTTCGGCGGGGCCGACGTACTCGCTGGTCGGGCGAATGATCCGATTGTCGGAATACTGCTCCATGACGTGAGCGCACCAACCGGTCACGCGACTGCAGACGAAAATCGGCGTGTAAAACGAAATGGGAATTCCCATTTGGTAGTATGCATGCGCCGCGGGATAGTCCGTGTTCGGATGAATGTTCTTGCGATCGAGCATGAGTTTCTGGAGCCGATCCGCCATGTCAATCCAGTGTCCCTGCCCCGTTTCCTTTGCGAGTTGCAATGACCAATCGCGAAGGATCGAAGCGCGATGATCGCCGTTCTTGTAGACCCGATGGCCGAAACCCATGAGGAGCCGCTTCTTGTCTGGATTGGCTTTGTTGTGGGCCTCGAGATCGTCGAACCACTTCTCCGTGTTTTCCGGCTTGCCGATGTCCAGGAACTGATGCATGGCCGCTTCGTTCGCGCCGCCATGCAACGGGCCCTTCAACGCTCCGATCGCGCCGCTGACGGCGGAGTGCATGTCCGCGAGGGTCGAAGCAATCGTGCGCGCCGTGAACGTCGATGCGTTGAATTCGTGTTCCGCGTACAGAATAAGCGTGCCGTCCATGACGCGACCGGCAAGCTCGCTGCCCGGCTTACCGAGCATCAGCTTGAGGAGATTGGCGCCGTGGCTCGCCCCCGCATCCGGGCGGACGAGCGGCACGTTGTTGACGAGATGCGACCAGAAACCGGTCGCCGCTGCCAACTGACCGAGCAGACGTTCGCTCTTGCGGAGATTCGCCTTCGGACTGTTGTCCTGCGCCTCGGGATCGTAGTGCCCCAGCAACGAAGTGACTGATCGCAGCATGTCCATCGGCGGCGTTTCACGCGGCATGGCGGACATCGCATTGCAAACCGGATCGGGCAGTTCCATCGCAGCCAGCACGCGCGTGCGAAACTCCGCCAATTCGCCTTTCTTCGGCATTTCTCCATAAAGCAGGAGATAGGCGACTTCGTCGAACGTTGTGTTTTCCGCGAGGTCGTCGATCTGATAGCCGCGATAACGAAGACTCGTTTGCGTCACTTCACCGACGGATGTTTGTCCCGCCACGATACCTGCAAGACCTTTGCTGCTCATCGTTCAATCTCCAGTGGTTCGCCTGTCTCGCTCTCAGGGTGTTTTTGATCAGGCAGGCGTCGTCATCGACCGCGATGCCTCTTGTTTGTCAGTTAACTGTGTCGGAGTCGTCATTCTCGAGGTGCCTCATCGGGACGCGGCTTCGTCGATGCGCGACAGTCCGTCGTAGTCCAGCAATTCGTACAGCTCCGCTCGCGTCTGCATCCTGTCGATCCAGCTGTTCTGATCGCCTGTTTTACGAAGATCCGACAGCATCTGCGTGATCGGCGCGAGCGCAACGCGAAGCGCCGTCTGCGGATAGATCACCATTCGATAACCCATTTCGTCGAGCTCGCGAATATTCAGGATCGGCGTCTTGCCGAATTCCGTCATGTTGGCCAGCAGCGGCGCCTCGATTTTCTCTGAGAAGGCCGCCAGCTCGTCGCGACTCTTCATCGCCTCCGGAAAAATCGCATCTGCCCCCGCATCCAGATATCGCCTGGCGCGATCGACGGCGTCATCAAACGATGTCACGCCGCGTGCGTCTGTCCGCGCGATGATCATGAAATCAGGATCCGACCGTGCTGCAACGGCCGCCTTGATCTTTTGTGACATGGCATCCGCAGAGATCAATTCCTTGCCGTCGAGATGGCCGCATTTCTTGGGAAGCACCTGGTCCTCCAGATGCACGGCCGACACGCCGGCCGACTCCATTTCAGAAATCGTTCTCGCCGCATTGATCGCGTCGCCAAAGCCCGTGTCGCCGTCGACGATGACCGGGACTGTCGTCGCGCGAACGATTTTTCGGGCATGATCGACGGCTTCCGTCAATGTAAAAAGGCCCACGTCCGGCAAGCCAAAAACGGCGTTTGACAGCCCCGCGCCCGAAACGTAGATGGCCGGGAATCCGGACTTCTCGATCGCCCGAGCGACAAGGGCATTGAATGCGCCGGGAATCTGAATCGTCCCGTTGGCAATCTGCCGGCGCAAACGCCGATTTCTGGATTCGTCATGCATGTTTCGAATTATCTACGATTTCGCGGTCCCGGCAATCGATCGATGGGGTCGCGATACCTGAGATTCCAGTCGGTAATCAGTGGTAACTTAATGCGTAACCGAAGCGTAGGGGGCCGATTATAGAATTCGACTCATGGAATTCGTCGATCGGCGGCGATATCAGTAGGGACGGAATGGATCCGTCGTGAGGAGGCGCGCATGGCAGGCGAAGCCCCTAATCTTCATCCCGACGAGGGCCCCGTCCGTCGGTGGCTCGCGGAAGGCAGCGACTCCGGCCTGGCATGCGTCATGCTGGTCGTCGCGTTCGTCGTGATCGTTGGTTTGTACCTACTGGATCGCAGCCTGTTCTAGATTGTCGCCTGTCCGGGACGTGGGGCCCGGACTCAGGCGGCGAATTGTCGCAATCGGCCGACCACTTCATTGACGTATTCAATCGCGCGATCAATCTCGTCGTCCGTCGTTTCCCGGGACAAGCTGAATCGAATCGCCCCCCGTGTCTGTTCGGGCCGCAGACCCATCGCCTGCAAGACATGCGATGGTTCGATCGATCCACTCGAGCACGCGCTGCCGCTGGACGCATAAACGCCTCGCTCGCTCAAGCCGATCAGGATCGCCTCCGCCTCCAATCCCTCAAAACAAATCGTCGTTGTATTCCCGATGCGGCGATCCCTCGCGCCCGCAATCGAGGCGCCATCGTTGTTCAACAGGATCTCGTCTTCCAGCCTGTCACGCCGTCGCGCCACGTTGTCCATCAACGGAAGACTCGCCTCAACGAGTCGCGCCGACGCGCCGAAACCGACGATGGCAGGGACATTTTCTGTTCCCTGGCG
>JAJDEC010000323.1 GCA_029259995.1 Phycisphaerae bacterium | reverse complement strand
CGCTTGACGAACAGGGTTTCAGCGAGACGGGCATCCTCTCGTACGCCGTCAAATACGCGGCTTCGTTCTACGGACCCTTCCGCGATGCCGTCGACTGTGCGCCGAAGTTCGGCGATCGACGATCGCATCAAATGGACCCGTCAAACGTCCGCGAGGCATTCGCCGAAGCGGAACTCGATATCTCTGAAGGCGCCGACGCGATCATGGTCAAGCCCGCGCTGAGTTATCTCGATGTCATCGCCAGACTGCGTGATCGGTTCGAATCCACGCCCATCGCCGCGTACCAGGTCAGCGGCGAATACAGTTTGATCAAGGCGGCCGCAGCCAACGGTTGGATCGACGAACGACGCGTCGTTCTTGAGTCGCTGTTGTCTATCAAACGGGCCGGCGCGGACACAATCATTACGTACTACGCACTCGAGGCCGCCAGATGGCTTGCCGATGGAGGTTCCGAAGATGAGTCTTGGTTTGTCTAGGAAAAGAACGAGTGCGCCCCGCGTGAAGAATTCAACGAGCAATTCCGATCGATTGTTCGACGAAGCACAGGACTGCATTCCGGGCGGCGTCAATTCGCCTGTACGATCGTTCCGATCCGTCGGAGGCACGCCACGATTCATCGAGCGTGGCTTTGGCGCTCACCTGTTTGACGTCGATTGCCGCCGCTACATCGACTTTGTCGGCGGCTGGGGGGCGGCAATCGTCGGTCACGCGAATCCGCAAGTGATCGAGCGCGTCAAATCGGCTGTGGGTCAAAGTCTCAGCTTCGGAACGCCATGTCCGCAGGAAGTGGTACTCGCGACGGAGATGGTTCGACGCGTACCTTCCATCGACAAAGTGCGCATGGTGAATTCCGGCACTGAGGCCGTGATGAGTGCAATACGCATCGCGCGGGCGGCGACGCGGCGCGATCTGATCATCAAGTTCGCCGGTGGCTATCACGGCCACGCCGACAGCATGCTCGTCAGCGCCGGATCGGGCGCCGCCACGTTCGGCCATCCGGATTCGCCCGGCGTCACGCGGGCCGCAGCGCATCAGACGCTCACTGCGACGTACAATGATCTCGAATCCGTCGCCGCATTGTTCAGGATGCACGCGGACGACATCGCCGCCATCATTGTCGAGCCCGTTGCAGGCAACATGGGCGTCGTGCCACCGGTGCCCGGCTTTCTCGATGGGCTGCGAACCTTGACGCGCGTGCACGGCGCCCTGCTGATTTTCGACGAAGTCATGACGGGCTTTCGCTTGTCGGCGGGGGGGGCGCAATCGCTGTTCGACATTGATCCGGATTTGACGACGTTCGGCAAGGTCATCGGCGGCGGAATGCCCGTCGGTGCATACGGCGGACCCTCGGAACTCATGGATCTCGTCGCACCCGCCGGTCCCGTCTACCAGGCCGGGACGCTCTCCGGAAACCCGATCGCCATGACGGCGGGCGCTGCGACGCTTGAACTTCTGAATGCGTCGGCATATCGACAGCTCGAGCAGATTGGTGCACACCTGGAAGATGGCCTCGTCCGTGCAATCCGAGACGCAGGCGTTAGCGCGTGCGTTCAGCGCGTCGGATCGATGCTGACGCTCTATTTCGGAATATCCGCCGTGAAAGACGGGCAAGACGCGAACGCCGCAAACAGTGCACAATTCGGCAGGTTCTTCCATGAGATGCTTGAAGTGGGGGTGCATCTGCCACCGAGTCATCACGAGGCATGGTTCATTTCGCTCGCGCATGACTATCCCGTCGTCGACGCCGCTGTTGCTGCGGTCCAACATGCACTCAAGGCGATCTGATCGCGCGACGGCAGTTCAGAATTCTCGAAGCAGTGCCTACCGAGATCAAGTCGGACATCGACACAGGAAGGCGAACTTGGGGTCGGGCAGTTGCAGATGGATCGACTGTAGACACGCGGACTGCGCTTCCTGTCGAATATTGCGAGAGGAATTGTCGTGACGTCGACAAGCGGAATCTTCGTGCGTCCCGGTACGCACGCAGGGGTGACATGTGCTCTGCATGCGGGGAAATAATCGTCGGGCCATGCTTCAATCGAGAGACATGTATCGATCAGACAACGAAATAGTATCCCACACTCGCACCGTGGCGTCGCCCGAGCCGGAAATCAGCTGCGTGCCATCGGGGCGGAATACCAGGGACCATACATAAGATGTATGTCCACGAAGCTGGACGATTTCGTCCATCGTCGACGCGTCCCAGACGCGAATGACCTCGTCGTCGCCGGCCGTTACGATTCGAGACCCATCAGGTGAAAAGGCAATGTCCCAGACGCTGCGGCCGGAATGGCCGCGCAACAAGCCGACGCGGTTGTGCGTTTCCAAATCCCACACCTCCACAACACACGGGCTGCCAGTCTGGATCGCCGCCAATCGACGTCCCGATGCGGCTGGCCCGAACTCGAAGATATGGCCAATCGGACCTGAAAGCACCGGCGTCGCATCCCGAATGCGAACCACGGTGTGTCGACTGTCAATCTGAACGACGGCGTATTCTCCATCAGCGCTCACGGGACCGTGACTGATTTCAGCGAGTCGCGCAAACGGATGCGTTTCCATTTCGCCAGTCTCCGTGTTCCAAAGCGAAATCGATTCGATACCCGAGTCCGGAAGATAGACATGTGATCCATCGGGATGCCATGCAAGGCCAGTGCCGTTTCCCAGCCACTTGTGACGACGGATCTCGACACCGCTGGCAACGTCCCAGATACGCAACGTTTCGTCTCCGCCAAATGACAAGAGACGACTGTCATCCGGACTGAATTTCAACTTGATCAGATGCCCCGTATGTCCAATCAAACGCTTCCCAGCGATCAGTTGGTTCGCGTTCCATAGTCGAATTTCGTTGTCACCGGCACCTGAGGCGATTGTATTACCATCGTGACTCACTGCGACCGGATACACGTAGTCGCCATGACCGCTCAGGACCGTGCGATTGCCGTGATTCGTGATGTCCCAGATGCGAATCGTCTGGTCCGATTCAGCACCGACAGTGACAATTCGAGTGCCCGATTCGTTGAACTCAAGGCTCGCGATCGCGTCATCATGCCCGTGCAGAACGGCGAGTGGATCGAGAGAATCGGCGGACCATAATCGGACAGTACGATCTCGGCCGGCGGTCGCAATCAACGATCCGTCGGGGCTGAATCGCACCACCGTCGCCGCATTGGAGTGGCCGTGTCCCGTGGCCAGTAACTTTGCGGATGTGGCATCCCACAGTCGCACGGTTGCGTCGCTGAGTACGGCGGCGACGCGCGCATTGTTCGGCGCAAACACAAGATCGTTTCCAGGGGCCGTGGCTTTCTCGAAGGCGCGCAAAGTTCCTGCGCGTGCATCCCAGATCGCGGGCTTTCCTTCGAGGCCAGTGCCCACAGCCAATTGCCCGTGATTGCTGACTGCCGACGGAGCGAATCCGACGGGAAACACCGACAGGGCAACGTTGAACACTTCCTGGGTTTCGAGATGGATTATCGCCGCAGAGCCCAGAGAATTGGCAGACAACCACTTTCCGTTGTCGCTGAGGTGTATCGTTGCATTGCTTGGCATGCCGACTTCGGCGAGTCGAAATGTGCGCCGCCGGCCGGTTTCAAACTGCTCGACTGTGAGCGCATTGTCCTGCGTGATGAGTTGGGCAGATCGTGTCCGATTGACCATGGCAAGGCACGGAGCGGGAAGCGGCGCGAGCTGCGCACCGGTTTCGGCATCCCAACGCGCCCAGGCGCTTACAGCGGTGTCCCACGCTCCGATGACATTGAAATCCAAAAATTGACCGTGACGGACTCTGGGAAGCGTCGCAACAGGTATGACCAACAAGCTCTGATCGAGTCGGCCTCTCAAGTAATGCCATTCCCACCCACGGAAAACCTCCGGCGTTCGATGAAGACTCCGGCGCGCCAACGGGACGTCATGATTCTCTGTCGCGGCGCCTGCCGCCGCGATCCCGGCCAGATAGGCCTGATACTGGGAACGAACGCCCTCGCGCTGTGCGAGATTCCGCGCCGTCGTTGCGACGTAGGCCTGCTGGATCGAAATGACGGCGCCGATCAGAAGTGCAGCCGCCCCGAAAACTGCGCCGCGAACCAGCCCGCGATTGCGCCGGGCGAACATGCGTAACTGGTACATTGCCGTTGGCGGCCGGGCACTGATTGGTTCATCACTCAGGAAACGACGAATGTCGGCGGCGAACTCGGCCGTCGACTGGTAGCGGCGGGATTTGTCTTTCTCAAGCGCCTTGGCGGCGATCGTCTCGATGTCGCCTCGAAGCGTGATATCGACACTTCCGAGCCTGCGAGGTGGATGCTCCCGGATGGCGAATACTGCATCAACAAGCGTTGTCCATGGTCCGCTGATCGGCAACTGCCCGACCAGGAGTTCGTACAATACGACTCCGAGGGCGTAAACATCTGCTCGGATATCGACTTGTCCAGGGTCTCCAGTGAGCTGCTCCGGGCTCATGTACGGGAGCGTGCCGATCAGCCGGCCGATTTCCGAATGCTGCGTCGTGACGTGAAGATCGGCATCTGTCGCGCGGGCCACGCCGAAATCGATGACTTTGGGCTGACCGCTTTCGTCGACGAGTATGTTGTCAGGCTTGAGATCGCGATGAATGATGCCTTTTTGATGGCCACTGTGAACGGCGTCGCAGACCTGTGCGACCAGGTTGAGCCTTTCTCGTTTCGACAGGCATCGCTCAATGGCGAAATCGGTGATCGAACGGCCGCCGTCTACATACTCCATTGCGAAATACGGAATGCTGACGCCGTCTTGGTCCTCAACGCCAGCCTCGAAAATCTGGGCGATGCCGGCGTGTTGCAATAAGCCCAGTGCCTGCACTTCGAACTGAAACCTGCGAATAGCGGATCGTTCGGACAGGCCGCGCCGCAATAACTTGATGGCGACGATCCGGCGCGGATGGTCCTGCTCCGCCCGGTATACGACGCCCATTCCGCCGGATGCCACTTTGCTGAGAATATGAAATGCGCCAAATCGAGCGCCGATGAACCGATCGTCATCCTCTGCCACCAACGGGCCGGCGGCAGCGTCGTGCGGCGCATCCAGAATAGGCAGCGCCACGCTGTGTGCGCGGAGCAGGGACTCTACTTCGTCTCGCAGATTCGAATCCCCTGCGCAAGCCGACTCGACGAAACGCAAGCGCGCATCCGTCGGCATACTGATCGCCTGGAGGAGGATTTCGCCGGCGCGATCGTGAAGCGGGGAACTCATCAGGTATTGTTCCCCAACAGCTCTCGCTTGAGCCAGGCCTTCGCGATCGTCCAGTCTCCGTTGACCGTGGTTCTGCCGAGGCCCGTCACCTCGACCACCTCGTCAACCGTCAGGCCGCCGAATACACGCAGTTCGACGATCCGCGCTTGTCGTTCACTTCGCTCAGCGAGCCGGTTGAGCGCATCGTCCAGGTCGGTCGCGTCGATGGTATCGGATTCCACAACATCCAGTGCGCGATCAAATGTAATGCGATGCCAACCTTGCCCACCGCGCTTCGCCGCATTGCGCCGACGTGCATGGTCGATCAGAATCTGCCGCATCGCCTTGGAGGCGACAGCAAGGAAGTGCGCGCGACTCGTCCAGGTGCTGTCGGCCGAAGCGATCAGCCGCAAATACGCCTCGTGCACGATCGCGGTTGGTTGGAGCGTGTGATGTGATTGTTGTTCCTTGAACAGGAAGCCGGCCAAGGCGCGCAGCTCTTGATAGACGACGGGCAACAACTGCTCGGCCGCGGAATCGTCTCCGTCCTGTAGTCGTGCGAGAATCTCAATGGTGTTGTTCGCTTTCGGGTCCACAAGATGCCTTTCCCGCCGAATCCGCAGATGGATGAACGGCGGAATCATGTCTCATCTTATCAAGCAAATCAATCGCGCCGCATTCGATGCAGATCTGGTTGATGAATCTGATATTGGCCGTGGACGCTCTAAGCGAATTACGATTTTACACCAGATAGCACATCGTAACTAGGCGTAAGCAAGACTTGATGGTTCATTGGGGCCCAACCTTCCTGGAGCCGGCGGTCAAAACGCGTGGGCGACACATGATTCAGACATTGACTGGACGGGGATATGATGTGCCGGCGGAATCGTCCATGGAGTGGTTGCGATCTGGACGTTTGTCCAAAATTCGATCCGGAGTCCATGATCGTCCGGTACTCTTTGCGCATGTTCCGGGACACGGGTCCAATTCGGCAGTGAGTAAATCGGCTAGAATTCGGTCTTCGTTCGAAGGCTGATCAGGATGAAGAAAGCGTGATTCACGGAAGGCAAATCGCAATTGCGTCGCGACAGGCAACAGGCGGCAGTTGGAACGGCAGTTGCAAAATCCCCCCGGGAGATGCAGGTCAGCGACGTGACGCACTATTGATGGAAGAAGAAGTTTGCCGGTTTCGGCGCCCCTGAAGTTCGACGGCCGATGCAGCTTGAGGACAAAGTGCGGCGACTCAATCAGCCCGTCGCCGACCTGGGCTTCAGGATTCTGGAATTCCGATTCGAAGCCACGATTGAACCCTGGTGCCCCAACACCGACACTCCCGGCACTGGTGCAGATCTTGACAGACAGCATCATCACGGCCCTGCGCAGTCGAGTTTTTCGATGTTGTGTGCATGCCGATCGGAACGTAGCAGGCAAATGACGAAGAAACTCAAGAAAACGTGAGCATTCCGGGATGATTCCGCATCGATCCGGCATTCTCTCTAAGGTAGGAGGTACGTGTTGCCGTCAGGTGTTCGCAATTCATTTGCTGCTCTCGTTCGTCCCTATTGGCAGGGCTTGCGCTCAACGGCACGTCAATACGTTGGATCGTCGGATACCGAGGATCTCGTCCAGGAGACGCTCATGCGGGCCTGGCGCGCCTTTGAGGCAGCATCCGATCGCGAATATTCGCGAGCATGGTTGTTCGTTATCCTTCGAAACGTCGCTCTGGAATGGCATCGTTCCGCAAGCCGACGAATCCGGATCATTCCACAAGCCCCGTCGGAATTGACGGAACTCCAGGCTGACGACTGGACAGCCCCGCTCGCTTCGCTGCCTGCAACGAGCGAATTCGCGTTTCGAGGAATGCTGTCGGACCACATCGTGGCTGCTCTGGACGCGATTGAACCTGTTTTTCGAGAGGTGATCGTCCTCTCCGTCGCCGGCGAACTCAGCTACCGGGAGATTGCCGACGTGATCGACTGTCCCATCGGAACTGTGATGTCAAGAATGGCCAGGGCGCGGCGAATGCTCCGGGAGCGATTATCGCATCGGCTGGTAGAACGGTCCTTGAACAAGGAGGCGCGATCATGAATTGTGCCGAGGTTCGGGCGTTGCTGTTTGCGTTTCTCGATAATGAACTCGATGCCGCAAAGAGCATCGACGTGCAGCAGCATCTCGAGCAATGTGCCGTATGTGCTCAGGATGCGGAGATCGAACGACTGGTCCGCCGACAGCTCGCGAACTCCCTGGCGGATCCCATCGGTGCGTCGGCGTTCCGTCTGCCAGCAGAGATTACCGGCCCGAGGATTCGATCCCTGCGACCGGCCTGGCGAGGAGTCGTCGCGGCCTGTGTGATCCTTCTGCCACTGATCGGATACGGGATCTGGCGAGCAAGCGGGCCTTCAGACGATGCACCGAAGTCGTTTCTTGAGCTCGTCGTTGCCGACTTCGAGCACTTCCTCTCAGAGGATCGCAAAGTCAAATTGGCTTCCGCCGACACGAACGAAGTCTCCCAATGGCTTGAAAGCAACACGGGCATACGACTGGATATTGTGTCGCACGGTGATTGCAGACTCCTCGGCGCTCGTTCGTGCAGTCTCGCCGGCAGCCCGGCCGCGTTCGCCGCCTACGAGATGTCGGGCGTTCCGGCGTCTCTGGTTGCCGTGAATCCGGATGCCTTTGACTTTCGCGCCATGCGCGCCGTCGATGATGACGCCGACTGTCTGAGCGGCGAACGGCGCGGCGTTCACGTCGTCGCGTGTCGGCGAGGCGACAAAATCATCGCAGCCGTCGGCCGATTGAGCGTGTCGCAACTCGAACATTTGATCCCGGAGGTTGCACATGCGACCGATTGAAGTCGCCCTGAGGAACCCCTATCTGGTCATCGTACTAGCGCTCATGATCGCGGTCATCGGGTACCGCACGACGCGCGAAATCCCTGCCGACCTGTTGCCGGAATTCAAGACGCCCGCCGTTCAGATCGTGACGTTCTATCCGGGCATGCCGCCCGAAGTCATGGAACGAGACATCATGAGCCGCTTGGAGCGATGGACAGGGCAATCTGTCGGGATTGATCATCAGGAAGCGAAAGCGATGCTGGGCGTCAGCGTCGTGAAGGACTTCTTCCGCGAGGACATCAGTTTCGACACGGCCATGTCGCAAGTGACATCCTACGCGATGTCGGACATGTTCTACCTGCCGCCCGGAACCGTTCCGCCGATGGTCATGCCGTTTGATCCGACGGCGTCTGTTCCACTCTGTCTTGTCAGCGTGTCGAGCCCGACGATGACGGAGAAGGAACTCTATGACGTCGCCTACTACGAGCTGCGCAATCAGCTGCAGGCGATCCGGGGCGTGATCGCGCCGGCCGTGTACGGCGGCGTGTTGCGCCGCATTCTTGCCTACGTTGATCCGATGGAACTGGCTGCGCGGGGCTTATCTCCGATGGATGTCGTGGACACGCTGAATCGCCAGAGCGTTTTCATCCCAACGGGAAATGCGAAATTCGGCGACATCGACTACCAGATCATTTCCAACGCGATGCCCGAGACGGTGGACGAGCTGAACGACATTCCGATTCGCGTGGACACAGAGGGAGCCGTCTACGTTCGAGACGTTGCAGACGTGAAGGACAGCAACCAGATACAGTCCAACAAAGTACGCATCAACGGCAAGGCGATGGCCTACATTCCGATCTATCGACAGCCTGGCGCCAATACGCTGGAAATCGTGGACTCGATCAAGGCCAAACTGCAGCGTATTAACGATCGCCTTCGACAGACGAATCCGAAAGCCAGGGACCTGGTCCTTGGCGTCGTCATGGACCAGTCGTCGACGGTACGAGGTTCCGTCAAGTGGCTGCAGATTTCCGCCCTGCTCGGCGCGATCCTGGCTGCAATCGTTGTCCTGTTTTTTCTGCGGAACATCCGGCTGACTTTTGTCGTCGTGATGGTAATTCCGCTGTCGATTCTGGCCGCCTTGATCGGGCTTCATTCGACGGGAAACACGCTGAACAGCATGACGCTGGGCGGATTGGCGCTGGCGATCGGGATCCTCGTGGATCAGTCCATCGTCGTGCTGGACAACATCGTCCGACACCATCAGATGGGTAAGTCGAACTTCCAGGCGGCCCTGGACGGCGTTCGCGAGGTTTCCATGCCGGTATTCGTGTCGACAGTCACTTTCATCATCGTGTTCTTTCCCGTTGTCTTCCTGAGTGGCGTACCGAGATTCCTGTTTCAACCGCTTGCGTTGGCCGTGACGTTTGCAGTTGTTGCGAGTTACGTCATTGCCATGTTTGTGATCCCGTCGTTCTCCAGCGCCTTGCTGCGTCGGCAATCGGCAATGGGCGGCGGGGCGGAAATCAAGAATCACGACATCGTGCCCCGCTGGTTTGAGAACATCTTTTCGCGTTTGTTGAAGTGGCGGATCGCAGTCTTGGCGGCGTCGATTCTGGTGCTGTCCATTGCGGGTTTCATGTTCACGCGACTTGGCACAGAGTTGTTTCCGCCCGTGGATTCGAATCAATTCGCCGTGTATGTGCGGTTGCCGTCGGGGACGCGGATTGAAAAGACGGAACGAACCATCGCGAAAATCGAACGGGCGATCATCGATGAGATGGGAACGCCGGATCCGAATCCCGCGGCAGAGAAGTATCCGGAGTCAAACCTGCGAATCCTGATTTCCAACATCGGCGTGCTGATGGACTGGCCGGCGGCGTACACGCCCAACAACGGTCCGATGGATGCCTTCGTCCTCGCCCAGACAAAAGGAAAATCAGGTACATTCGAAGTCGTCGATGCCCTGCGAAAAAAACTGAATCGCGAATTCCCGACTGTCGAATTCGCGTTCGACACGGGCGGCATGATGACGGCCGCCCTGAACTTCGGACTGCCCTCGCCGATCCAGGTTCAAGTCACTGCTTACGATTTGGAGGCAGCGCAGCGCATTGCAAGTCATATTCAGTCCGTCGCCCGGAATGTCGAAGGCGCCGTCGACGTGCGCATCGCTCAGAGAATTGACTACCCGCAGATCGGCGTCGAAGTCGATCGCGTCAAGGCGGCGCAGGCGGGACTCGTTCAGGACGATGTCATCAAGAACATCGTGACGGCGATGAATTCCAGTATCGGGTTCAATCCGGCATTCTGGATCGCCCCAAACTTCAATCACTATTTCATCGGCGCGCAGTATCCCGAGGAGATGATCGACTCGCTCGAGTCGTTGAGGAACATTCCGATCACTGGCGCCGGATCACAAGCACCGATCCCGTTGCGCAATATTGCCGAATTCTATCGAACAAGCGGTCCCGCCGTCGTCAACCATAACAACATCAACCGAGTAACGGATGTCTTTGCGAATGTCGCCACCGGCCACGACGCGGGTACCGTCGCCGCGGAAATCGAACGGCGATTGCAGGAATCCGGCATTCTGGATCCGACGCCCGTTGAGACCGAACGCGGGCGCATCTACGACATCGCCGGAGATTATTCGGATCGGGGTTTCACATTTGCGATGAAAGGCGAGACGCAAACCATGCGTGACGCCTTTTCCCAGTTTGCCACGGGGCTTGCGATTGCGGCGATCCTGATCTATCTCGCGATGGTTGCGCAGCTTCGTTCATTCTCGATCCCCGCCATCATCATGCTAAGCGTGCCGCTTGGATTTGTCGGTGTCGTCGGTGCCTTGTGGATGACAGGAACAAATCTCAACATTCCGGCCTTCATGGGAATCATCATGATGACGGGCATCGTCGTTGAATACAGTATTCTCTTGGTCGAGTTCGCGAATCAGCGCGTCGAGCAAGGGGCGTCGGTTCGGGACGCCGTCCGTGATGCGGCGTGGATACGGCTGCGCCCGATTCTGATGACGTCTTTGACAACCCTGCTGGCCCTGGTGCCGATGGCGATCGGGGCCGCAGGTGGCGAGGCCAACGCGCCGTTGGCGCGGACGATTATCGGCGGCGTCGTCGCCGCGACGCTGCTGACGCTCGTCGTGTTGCCGTGCATGTATACGCTCGTGAAACGCGTGCCATCGATCGCGCGAACGTCGGGCAGCCTGGAGGCCATATGATGTTCGAACCGAGTGAGTTGAGGCACAGACGAAGCCAGCGACGAATCGCGGGCAGTTTGTGCCTCATCACAGCATGCCTGTTCCTGCCCGCCATCGCCGAGGCGAGCGGCGACGACGCCGGACAGCCTCCCATCGGCGTTACGACGACAACGCCGCGCTCCGGAAAGCGATCGCAGCCGCTGAGGATTCCGGGAACGATGCTGCCCGGTGAATCCGCCGAGCTGTTCGCGAAGACCAGCGGCTACGTGTCGGAGGTCAACGTCGATATCGGCGATCGCGTGCGGGCAGGTGACGCCCTGCTGATCATCGATGTGCCGGAGATGGTTAACGAAATGGCCTATGCCTCGGCCGTCCTCGAATCGAAACGAGCCGCCGTCCTGCGAGCACAGGCGAACGCGTCCGCGGCGGCGGCCGAAGTCGAACGGCATCGCGCCGTCCTGAAGTTGGAGCAAGTGACGTTTCATCGTATGGAGACACTTCGGGCCGGCAATGCGATTCCGGAACAGGAACTCGACGAATCCAGACTGAAGCTCGACATTGCCAGCGCGAACCTGCGAATCGCCGAGACGCACGTGGCGGCCAAGGAGGCCGACGTCGTCGTTGCACAGGCGCAAATCGCAATTGCCGATGCCACGGCCGCCAAACTGAAAACGCTCATGTCATTCGCGACGGTCCGGGCTCCGTTTGACGGCATCATCACGATGCGAATGGCCGATCCGGGGACGTTTGTCAGATCGGCGGTCGACGGCGCCACGAAACCGTCTCTGACGATAGTTCGGGATGAAACGTTGCGGCTCGCCATTGATGTGGCGGAAGCGGATTTGCAGTTCGTGTCGACACAAACCAAGGCCACGATTCAACCGGCGGCTAATGCGGACATCACGTTAAACGCGACCATCACGCGCATGGCGGGCGCGCTCAACCCGGCGACGCGAACGATGCGATGTGAGATTGAAGTCCGCAACTCCGACGGCGCACTGGCGCCGGGAATGTTCGCCCGCGTGACGCTGGCATTGGAGTCGGACGGGACTGCGCTATACGTTCCGTCCCGCGCAGTTCGGGCTGCCGGGAGTATGAAATCCGTCGTTGTCGTGCAAGATGGACGGGCGCAGCTGCGGAATGTTCAGATCGGCTATGATGACGGCATCACTGCGCAGGTGATCGACGGCGAATTGCTGGCCGATGACGAGATAATTGTATCGGCCGCGCGCCGGGTTGAACCGGGCGAACGCGTCTTCAAGGCCGCCGCCGCGCCGACAGAGGGCAAACAATGACAACAACATGGCAACGTGCGATCGTCACGTGCGCCGCCTGCATGGCGATCGGCGCCTGCGGCGACGTCGCACCGTCGGTATCCACGAACTACCCGGATATCTCTGCGCGCGGCGGCGCCGTGCAGGGTTCCGTGTTGACGCTGAGCTCCGATTCGGTTCCGGCGATGTATCGTACGCTTCTGCCCATCGACCTGCCGACTGTCTTGGACGTCACGATTGCCGACAATGCAGAAATCCAACTTGCGCGCCAACGCGTGAGCGGGCGGGAAGGCAATTATGAAAGCGCCATCGGCGGCGCGTTTCCGGCAATCGTGCCGACGGCACTGTTTCGCCGAATCGACGGTCGCAATCCGAATTCCAACGGCGATTTGTTCAGCGTGGGATTCAACACGTTTCAGCCATCCGTTGCGATCGAGTGGGTCATCAACCCGGGCAAAGTGTATTACGAAATCATCGCCTCGAAGAAACGGCTCGTTGCGTCACGCGACCAGGAAATCGCCGTGCGACAGGAAGTGCTTCGCCGCGCCGCGAACGAATACTATTCCCTCGTCCTTGGTCAGGCCCGTATCGAGGCGGCTCGCCAATCGCTGAAGGAATCCGAGGAACTGTTGCGGATTACCAGGATCCGCACGCAGGCGGGCGCCGGGATCGCGGCGGATGAGTTACGCGCGGAAGCCCGACTCGCCGAACGGCAACAGGACCTGTCAAGCGCGCTGAACCAGTTCTACAACGTGTCGCTCGCGCTGATGACAACGCTGCAACTCGACGATCCGACGGCGACGCTGGTCCCGAGCATTCGAGAACTACCGTCGCGTACGCTCGTTCGGCAAGACATTCCCATCGAGAACCTGCTCGAGTATGCGATGCGCTATCGCCCGGATTTGGCCGGCGCCCGCGCACTTGTCGACGCAGCGATTGCCGATCGAAAGTCGGCACTGTGGGGTAATTGGGGGCCTCAGTTTGAAGTGAGTTACGAATACGGCGGCATTACGGGGCACGCGAACAACATCGATCGAGGCAATGGACTGCCGGGCACGCTGATCGTCAATCCGCTGTCCACGACCGGTGCATTTTCACCCAATCCCGTCGCCAATGCGGCGATCCGCGAGGGGATTCGGCGGGGTTCGCAGAAACTTGATCCGGATCGAGATGTCACGTTCAAGTTCTCGCAGCGGACGCAGTTTGACGCGTTGGTCGGAGCACGATGGAGCGTTGCCGCATTCGGAATACTGAAGGCCGCCAGCGCCGGGAGAGATCGGGCCACGATCGAGGCGGACCAGGCGTTTGTCGTCGCAAAGGCCCAAGTGGTCGGGGCGGCGCAGGATGTCGTAACCCATCTTCAATTGATGGAGGCCGCAACCCGCCAGGTCCATGCCGCCGACGAGGCTCTGAGACTCACTCAGGCCAACCTCAGCGCCGGCACCATGACGACGGCGGACGTACTCCAGGCCCAGGACGCTGTTGCTAAAGCTCGATTGAGTCGGGCGCGGGCGATTGTGGGATACAATCAGTCGCAGGTAAATCTCGTTGCCGGAATCGGAATGCTGACCGTCGAGTCGCTCGCACTGCCGTAACACCAATTGCATATTCTCCGCGGTCGTCGTCTCGTTGGATACTCAGCAACGCAATGGCTACACATCATTTGCGCATTCCACGAATCTAGTTGTCGGTTGCCCATCGAGTTGGCGCATAACACAGAATGCGCCTGGCCCGCCAAGGCGATCGAGAAATTTCATGGTCCATACGTGGGAGTCTGGCCGGATCGAATCCTCCGTCATGGATCGACGCGCCATCATTCTGGGTCCGCCGACGGGGAAGCTCACCTGATGCACGGCTCAGAAACAGAAATTCACAAGCAAACAGTCCGTTTCGTCACCTTGATAAACGCCCCCGATAAACTGTTCGCAATCGAATTGCGTGACGAAATCGATGCAATCGCCGGGACCGACGCAGCATGCGCCGACACCGCCGGTGCATTCGCTGATTCCGTTGATCGACACGGGCAGGATTTGATAGCCGGCGTCGAACGGCGGCGTGCTGTCGAATTGCGACAGAATTCCAGTGATCGCCACAGGCCCTGCCGGAATCGGTTGACCGACAAGGTCGAGGTCCGACGTCTGGATGCGCACCGTTGCAGTCTGCGGACTGTCGACGTCGAACACGGTATAGCTCGTTCCGGCGGCGAAAAAGCCGCCAGCATCGTTGAATTGAACACAGGCGAGCGTCACTTGAACGCTTTCAAGCGATTCGGCCGTTACGCTGCCGGCCTGCATATCTGCCACGCTGATGGCGACGGACAGAGGAATATTCGTCGACAATTCGCAAACGCTGAAGTCTGTGACGAAACTTAACTGTGCGAGGCCATTGAATTCTCCGCGCTCGCCGCTGACTGACATGACGGCGCCTGGCGCAACTTGCGCGAGTATCGGGTCGAGAACGGCGTTGGGACCGAAGATGGTGATTCCGCGATCACCGCCGAGCGGCCCCGACATGTCCTGAACGGTCATGCTCTTGGAATTCGGGCTGCCAATCAGATCCGTTGTCTCCACGACGACGACGTTTGCAAGCGTCATCAGAACGCCAACGGGCGCCGCCTTTGCCTGGTCGATGTTAAGAACCGCGTCGCAGATTCCGTCCGTGCAATCAGCGCCCTCCGCGATGAAAACGCCGCCGAGCGAGCAGCATTCCACAGGATCCGTCGCGATCTGACATGCGCCGTCGATGCAGCACGCGCCGGGCAGCCCCGAGCCGCAATTCGTCGGTCCGCACGTTGATCCGTGGCTCAGATAGAGTCCGGCAAGTTCGATACAACTTGTCTCTGTGACGTTTTCGACGCAGCCATTCGTCAGGAGGAGACAACAGGCCCCCGTAAGAACGGGGCATACCACCTGGCCGCAAGACGTTCCATCTCCCTGATAGAATCCGTTTTCGCTCAGGCAGCCCGGCTGGGTCAACGATGACAAACAGACGCCATCACCCGTGCAACATGCGCCGGTCGCCGCGCAATTGACGCCGGAACATGCAACGCCGTCGCCCTGGTAGAAACCATCCTCGATATCGCACTGGAACTGGCTATAGCCGTCGACGCAGCCGGCCCCGCCGAGGCAACAAGCACCCGTGACTTCCTCGCATACGACGAAGGCGCAGTTGCTTCCGTCGCCTTGGTAGACACCGTTCGCAAGCATGCAGTCGTCCTGTGACAGATTTGCAAAGCAGCCCGTTGCGCCGACGCAGCAAGCGCCCGTGAAGTCAGGACAGGTTGTTGAAATGCAATCCGTCCCGTCGCCCTGATAGAGTCCTTCCAGCGACTGACAAGAGGCCGGCGATTCGCCTTCGATGCAGCCGATTCCTTCGACGCAGCAGGCACCGAACGGAATGGGGCACGTGACCAGCAAACAGGGGACGCTATTGCCCTGATAATTGCCGCCAACATCGAGACATCCGTTCGCCGTCACGTCATCGAGACAGACGCCCGTCGTGAGACAGCACGCTCCGCCCGGCGGGCGCGGGCATTCCGTCCCCGCACCGCCACCGCCGATCACAAGGTCGATCATCGGATGAATATCCAGGCCGTTGACGGCGCCGCTGCCATCCAGATCGGCGCACGGATTCGGCGCATTGCTCAGGAGTGCCGAGACAAACGGCGGCAAATCGCCGAGGTCGACGACAAACGAACCATCGAGATCGCCGGGGCACGTCACGCAGACGTCAGAAAAGATGTCGGCGTGTTGTTGAATGATCAGGAGCTCCGTGGGATAAGTGGCGCTTGTGAGCAGCGTGCCCGGACCACCCGTCGGTACAAAACCAGTCGGTGAAACGGGATCGAACACGAATTCAGTCGTTGCCCATTGAATGCCTTCCAATCCCGGCACGACGCCATTCACGATGGCGATGCCGAGATCGCCAAGTGTCTGGCCAACGACCCAGTTGCCGTCGTCGAATCCATTGGGATTCAGTGCATAATACACATTCAGATTCACAGCCGTGTAGATCGTGTCACCGCCGTTCGCCGGCGCGAGGTCCGGGATGCGCCACGACGTTTCGGGAAGCAATGCCATCGGCTCGAAAGTCCATGGCCCGACACCGCGGCCGGCGCTGGACGTCAGGTTAGCCGCATAGACATGGCTCGAACCGTCGGAATCAATAATTGTCTGCCGCCAATCCGTCGCAATGCGCGGTGGATAGAAACAGAATCGAACTGCGGCGCCGTCGTGCTCGGGATGCCGTTCCCGAAACTTCAACTCGCCCTGAATTGTCTCCCGGACAGAGCCCGGTGTTCCCTCAACGGTATACTCGCTGTACCAATCCTTGTCGGTGATCTGATCGCCGTTTCGCGTCCAGAAGAAGGAGAGGTCCTGCGTGTCATTGATCCGATCGTAGACTGGGCGGCAGGCAATCGGGTAGTCCTCCACTTCACCGAACTGCGTTGCGCCTTCATGTTCGTTCAAATCGGGCGACAGAGCGGGGTTGATCGGCGTCACAGGTTCCGGCCAGGTAAGCCGCGACCGAAGCCAGATGGTCCTGCGGGTTCGCGGCAGATTGATGGTGCCCTGCACCGAGCCGGCGGCATTGAGTGTGGCGTTGTCAATGACGTGTTCGGGGGCCGTGTAGGTCCATGCTCCGTTGATTGGTGAAAAGTCCACCCAAAGATTGACGTACATCGGATCAGATCCGTAAGGATGGCCGTTGCCGTGCGCGTCGTTTGCCGTCTTGACGTCGACGAAGATCGTCAGTGGTTGACCCCAGATTGGCGGGTCCGGTTGGAATCGAACGCCGTCATCCAACGCATCCTTGTCCACGACATTGGCCTCGCATTCGGAGTCCATGTCCGAATCCGCCGCGGTGCCGATCCATTCATAGGTGAAGTTGCGAGGCGACTGCCGTTTGCGAATACCGAACTTGTGCAGGGGCCCAGCGTAAGGCGTCTTCAGATCAACGTCGTTGAGCGTTCGGCTGTTGACCGATCCGTGCACGTTTGAACTGAACGTCGTGCTGAACCCGTTGTCGCGATGTGGGGCGTCACCAAGATCGGGGTTGTAAAGAAAGTTGCATGCGTCGTTGTCCCGGAACTTGAGCGTGTGATTGGCCCAGCCGCCCCTTGTTGGACCGACGCCGATGCGCCACAGTCGTTCCATCAGGGCATTGGCATTGTTGTTGTGGTTTCGACTCCCGGAAACATGTCCAATCCCGATAAAGTGCCCAATTTCGTGGGTGGCCACCGTCTGAAGATCGTTCTCCTGCTCGAATACTCCGTCGCCATCGTTATCGGTATCACCGGGCCCCGGAAAGTCGCCCAACGGCGCGACGTTGACGTCGTCATCGCACGGTGAGCCGTCTGCCTTGAGGACCCAGGATAAAGTGCTTGGGCCGGGAAACGTGTTGAAGACGATGTCGCTTTCGATGAGCACACCGCTTCGAGAATTCATGAAAAGCCCCGTGATGCCAAGGGTGCATGCGTCGAGTGTGCCCATGTTGTTGGCTGTTGTCTGGCAGATACCGTCGGGCCCCGTGGTGATGCTTGTGCCGGAAACCGTGTCATCGAATCGGGGTGTCGATTCAAGGATTGTGTTGGGGCCGGGGGCAACGCATGGTTGGTTTGGTTCGCCCTGGCCGACGGGAATCGACTGCACGTCATCGCCACTGGCCGTTGTCTGGCAGATTCCGTCGGGGCCGGTGTTGATGACGACGCCGATCAACACATCGTCGCCGTTCGGAAGCGTGTCCAGATTGCCGTTGCCGCCGGCCGCGATGCAGTTACGGTTCGGTCGGCCCTGACCGACGGGAATCGTCTGCGTGTCATCGGCGGCTGTCGTTTGCGCGGCAAAGCTGAGCAGGTTGTAGCCGTCGAGGGCGAAACCGGATCGCGCGCCGGGGGCGCCGGTTTCTGTGAAGCCGATCTGTGCCGGTGCGACGGCATCCCAGGCGGCATATCCCGCCTGAAAGACGGCGCGAGCGGCGGCGTTGTTCGCGGCCTGATCGCCCGCTGTCAGATTGCCGGGGGTTCCCGCGGTTTGATAGGCCCATGGAATCTGGCAATTGGGAAACTCACGCAGGTCCCAATGGGCGAAGGGCGGTGCCGTGTGCGGCAACTCGGTCGTTATGTAATAGCCAAGGCCGGCACCGCTCTGATTGGGCTTAAGGAACCGAATTTGTTGGGCGGCGGATCTTGCCGTGACAGATCCAGACAGACAGATGATTGCCGCGGCGATCAAAGACCTGATAAGAACAATGCGCGGCAGATTTGCATCGCTGTGGGTTGCGGGTTCGCGTGTCATGGATCAGCCCTCGCTCTTCTGGTTGCCGGTCTGCTTTTCAGGCTTCGGGGATTGCTGACGGACTTTCGCTGAAATGTCGGCAATGAAATCATCTTTTGTTCTGTTGCGTTCGGGAATTATCTCCTTTGCCGTCTTCGGATCCGTTTCGATTCGAAGTTTCCCCTGATTGAAGCCAACGACTGGAAAGAGCCAGTGATCGAAATTCGGCCTCAGGAATAGCAGCACCTTTTCATTCAAATCGAACGACGGCGCATCGACGATCACCATCGTGATGTCGCCCACGGTTCCCCCGAGTACACGCAGTTGAATCTCGACTTGATCCTTGGCGAATTCGCCCTTGATCTGCTTGACCAAGTCGATGTCGATGAAGGTGTGGATCTGCGACTTGTCTGCATTCCATTTCGACTCGACTCTCTTGACGACGCCTTCAATGATGTGGCTGGCACGCCGTACCATTTCGTCGTCTGTCACAGGTATGACAGTTGTGGCGCTCGCCGGAACAATGACGGCAACACAAGCGCAGACGAAAACCAGCGTTCGAACCCTTGCGGTATTGAGACAACGGCGCGACATGAGAATCTCCAGTTCTTTCGAGCGAACAATTGCGGGCGAAGTGGTTGGATGCACGTCGGACCTGCGGGGCATGACTCGCCCCAAGCGATCGGTCCGACTTTATTGCTGACGCATCCAGGCCCTTGCTTTACCTAAGATACAGTATCAAGAGTCCATCATATCGAATCGCAATTGTCGATTCAAACCAAAACGACCCCGTGTGGTTCGAAAACCCGGGCGCGGGCCCTGACAGCGGGGGCGGCGTCAAATTACTCCATTGCGAAGAGGGTGCGTGAACTTGCGACAAGGGGAATTCAAACAGGGTTGGCGCTTGTCTTGCATAGAGATCTCCATAGCGATGTGCGACAATGCTTGCACTCGAGTGTCGCCTGTACGCCTATCGCGAATCAAGTCAGAGCTTATGTCCAAGAGTGCGTCGGGTACGGGGGCGACCTGCCGCAGATGTGATTGAGTGACCTCGGCGATGTCTACCGGGTCGAATTAGACGAGGCCCCGTGAGGCGAGCGTTTTCACGTTTCAACTCCATGAGCCGCCCGGTCTGATCGGCCTTGAGACTGCCGCATTCCTTCAACTCTGATTCGTCTCCTGCCTATCTGCCCTCTTTCTGAATCGGGACTGAATCCTGACTCAGGGCCCGGATTGATTTCGGGGGGAAATGTCATTTGCACTCAGCAACAACTTTGAGCAGCTGTTCCTGTTAAACACCTGAATTGGCGATCTCCCGGCAAGGCTCGCTCGCCCGTGCAGGTTCCAATGCCGGTGCCGCCCGCAGTCAGAGTGGCGAGAACTCGCGCACCAAAGGCCTCAAGGTTGTTGTGGCCAGCGCGGATACCAGTGCGCGGCAGCGGCATTCTGCGAGTTCGGCGTCGGTGTGGGGGGGCACCCGGAGCGCCCCCCGTTTACAAAGAAGACCCGGCGTCCATCCACGGGAATGCGAGCCAATCAAACCTTCTCTCGCGGACCCGCGCGGGACGTCCTGCATATCTCAGGATCAGGGTTTCTTGAGATGCCGGACGCGACAAGGAACTGCTTCGGCCCACGCTCCGACAGTCTATTGACGCCTATCTTTAATGTGGATATGGTGCTCAACATGTCAGCTTTAGGGAGGTGCGACTTCATTACATGATCGCTGCATCGACGCCTCGACAGGGGTTCGAAGGCGCGGCGTTTTCTAAATCATTCAGGTCTCAACATCCTGAGCCATCTGTGATGCCCTGACGATTCAGGGCAATCAAGCCATCGCGGTCGGGCGACAGGGTCCCAATCTCGAACTGTCTGTGGAGTGCCGGTCCGGCTGCGCATGTTGATTCGATATCTTCAGATTCCCTCACACACGATGAGAAAAACACCATCATGATCAGCAGTTCCTCAAGACTCCAACAGCTGCGTGTCATTTCGTCGCCCGATTCCGGGCATCCAACGCATCCGGCAGGATCGCGGGCGCGAGTGCTGCTAAGCAGCGTGTTTGGCCCCTATGCTCAAGATGACGAATACGGCAGTCGCGTGATCAACCCCATGGAGCTGTACCACAACCAGGTGACTCGGGTCCAGGGACCGTTTTCACTTCGGATGTTTCATCGGTCCTGGGGCATCATGTTGATCCAGGCCAACATTCAGGCACCGTGCACGCTTCTGGATTTTCCGGATCAGAGTTGCTTCATTCAGGAAATCACCACCAACGACTATGACATCATCGGTATCAGTTCGATCATTCCCAATGTCGGGAAAGTCCAGAAGATGTGCCAGCTCATTCGCCAACATCAACCCAGCGCCATCATCGTTGTCGGCGGCCACGTCGCGAACCTGCCGGACCTGGGCGAGCGGATCGATGCCGACCACATCGTGCGGGGTGAAGGCGTCCGCTGGATGCGGCAGTTTCTTGGTGAGGATGAAGATCGGCCAATCATGCACCCGCGCATCCTGTCTGGCATCGGCGGTCGCATGATGGGCGTGGGGATTAGCGAAAAGCCGGGAGACGTTGCCGCGACTTTGATCCCTTCGGTGGGATGCCCGATCGGCTGCAACTTCTGTTCTACGTCGGCGATGTTCGGCGGGAAGGGCTGCTTCGTCCATTTCTACGAAACGGGCGACGAGCTCTTTGACGTGATGTGCGGCTTGGAGCGAGATTTGAGAGTCCGGTCGTTCTTTGTCATGGACGAGAACTTTCTGATGCATCGCAAGCGAGCGTTGCGGTTGTTGGAGTTGATGACGGAGCACGGCAAGGCATGGTCGCTCTACGTCTTCAGTTCGGCGAATGTGCTCAGTCGCTACTCAATCGACAAACTCATCCGGCTCGGGGTTTCATGGGTCTGGATGGGCCTGGAAGGGAAGGGCTCGCAGTACACGAAGCTGCATGGTTCCGATACGCTTGAATTGGTCCACACGCTTCAATCGCACGGCATTCGGGTGCTCGGCTCGACGATTATTGGTCTGGAGGAGCACACG
>JAJDEC010000322.1 GCA_029259995.1 Phycisphaerae bacterium | reverse complement strand
GCCCGCAAGTATTTTGCTCTAGTACTTGTGCGGGCGAGACGCCCGCACTCCCCGAATTCGAGTTCGAATTCGCACGTTTTGGATGAGGCACTGCACTCGGTTGAAATTTAGAATGACTCATTGAATCCGCCACAGGCCCTTCGCCCGTAACGAACCGGCTATTAGCCGGTTCCACACGATGAACGATTCTCATTGCGTACTCAGCTGGGGTTTC
Source organism: Phycisphaerae bacterium (assembly GCA_029259995.1). Taxonomy (GTDB): domain Bacteria; phylum Planctomycetota; class Phycisphaerae; order UBA1845; family UTPLA1; genus ECT2AJA-110-A. The sequence goes on along the minus strand of JAJDEC010000322.1, from coordinate 5,604 downwards.
TGAAGAACATCGCCGTGAACCAGATGTTGTTTCCGTCGCGTCGCACGCCGATGCCGCAATGCGTCCAGGCCGGCATCGTCTGGGCGCCGCTGACGGGCATCGGCGCGTCGATCTGCGTGTGATGCCCCGGCGACGAAATCCAGCCGTCAACGGCCGCCTGCGCCGTCGGGCTCGGATTGACGGCCATGAAGAGATTCTCGCCGACGACCGGGTTGCCGCTGGTCGGATCGATCGATCCCTGCGGATCGTGCATGATACCGGCATCGAGGGCGCGCGTGGCAGGGTCCTTGCCCGTGTTCGGATCAACATGCTCGAAGAAATTGCCGGCTTCCATAGCGAGGCAATGATCGTATCCGACTTGCGCGCCGGCGGCGTACCACGTGTAGGCCGCCAGAGACTTGCCGGCGCGATGCGTGTTGATCGCCGCCAAGGCATCCATCGCGAACTGCAATTCCTCGGCCGACATGGTCGCACTCGGCGTACCGCCGGTATTCATGTTTGAATTCGTATTCGTGTTGCCCATCATGCCCGTCATCGTGGTCGGACAGGCGTTCATTCCCATCGCCACAAGTGCGAGCAAGATAACGAATGTGAACCGCGCGGAAAAAGATTTCATCAGCCATCTCCCAATGGGGTCGTTCAACAACTCAGTGACATCCCAACTCTCTTGCGATCGCAAGATTCGATCCTGAACTGCCATACGTCAGGCAATTCTCACAGATTACGGTGATCGAATCAAATCGGACCCGAAATATTGAGAATCCCAGACGTCGAACACGCGATCAAAACGTGGTGATGTTTTTGATATCTTAACCATCGATTCACGACAATTCACCTTGTTCTGAATCGCGGAAGTCGTACGTTACGAGGCTGAAGCGGCGACGAACGGCATCGCCCGATTCCCCCGTGAATCGACCGGTTCGTCCATCCCATTTCTCAGGAGGAGCAATCATGAATCCTGCCGGAACAACACGGACATCCTGGACGAGAATCGCCGTGATGGCGATCCTCGCAATTGCTGCGCGCGGCGATGTTGGAAATGCAGCGCCGCCGCTGGAACCCACGAAAGATCTGCGCGTCCTGCGGATACATGCCGACGGGTGCGCAATCGAGAAAGAGCGCGATCCGGATCATGCCATCAACATGCAGATGGGGCTTCCGAATTCGAACATCGGCGCGCCGCGAGGGACCTGGTCGTACACGACGCTGATGGACAACGGCCCCGTGGACAATCGCCTCGATCTCGTCTTCGTCGGCGACGGCTACACAGTCGACGATTTGCCGCTTTATGCAACGCACATCGACAACGTGGTGCCGGGGTTCTTCGCGGAAGAACCTTTTGCGGCCTACGCGACGTTCTTCAACGTGCATCGGGTCGACGTGATCTCCAATGAGTCGGGCGTCGATGAGCCGGGCATCGGACAGGTGCGCGACACGGCGCTCAACATGTCCGTCAGCAACACGTCGAATCACATCACAGTCAGCACGAGCCTCGCTCGTGCGGCGGCCGCGTGTGCGCCGCAGTTTGAGCAGGTTCTGGCCGTCGCGAATACGACGAGCTACGGCGGATCGGGCTACTACACGGCAGACGTGGGTACGTTTCCTGGCGGAAACGGAAGCGCGCTGGGCGTGGCCCTGCACGAATTCGGTCACTCCTTCGGCAATCTGGCGGATGAATACTACACGAGTGGCACGACCTACGGCGGCGGCGAGCCGTGGCAGGCAAACGTGAGCACCTACGACGCCGCGGCACAGCTCCTGGACATGCGCAAATGGTACCGATGGCTCGATCTGCCCAACATCGATACGTTCGAGGGCGGCAGCTACTCGCAGTTCGGTATCTATCGTCCTTCCAGCGCTTCGAAAATGCGGACACTGGGCGGCGACTTCGAGGAAGTCAACGTCGAGCAGCTGCTTCGCGTTCTTTATCAAAGCGTTTCGCCGATCGACGACGCGACGCCGGATTCTCCAAATGCCTACACGGCGGGAACGACGTTTTTCGTCACGCCGATGCAGCCGTCCGATCACGTGCTCGACATTCAATGGGCCGTCGACGGCGTCGATGTCCCGGGCGAAACGAATACGCAATTCACGCCCGACTACGAGGCGTTGAGCGACATCCTCCATAACGTCAGCGTGACGGTCATCGACAACACGACGCGCGTTCGTGACGAAGGCCTTCGAACACAATACATGACGGATTCGCGCAGCTGGATCGTGCAGGGCGGCTATCCCGGAACGCCGACAGGCCTGACGGCGACAGCCGATGCCGACAGCATCGTCGTCAACTGGAATGACAATCCGGAACCGGACATCACGCATTACAACGTCTATCGAGCCACGACATCCGGCGGTCCCTACTCGGCCGTCGGCAGCAGCGTGACAAGTGACTACGACGATACGACAGTCGCACTCGGCACGACGTATTACTACGTCGTCTCCGCGAATGCGCAGGGCAATGAAAGCGATACGGGGAATGAAGACTTCGGCACGGCGGGCGTCGCGATGCCGGCGGCTCCGCAGAATCTCATCGCCACGGCCGGCGAGGAATCGGCCACACTCGATTGGGACGACAACGGCGAGCCGAACATCATCGGTTACAAAGTGTTTCGCTCGACGACAAGCGGCGGCCCCTACGAGGAAATCGACAACGATGACACGACGTCATGGCTTGTCGGCGGACTCAACAACGGCCAGACCTATTATTTCGTCATCGCCGCCGAGGATGCCGGCACGCAGATGAGCCCTTTCAGTGCCGAAGCCTCGGCGACGCCCATCGACAATCAGCCGCCGCCGATTCCGCAAAACGTCGCGGCCGAGCGCGGCGAAGGATCCGTCCAACTGACCTGGTCGGCCGTCAGTGATCCGGCCCTTGCCTATTACACGGTCTATCGATCGACCACGTCCGGCGGTCCTTACAATGCAGTCGATTTCCCGGAGGATCCCGAGCACCTCGATACCGGCCTGACCAACGAAGTCACGTACTACTACGTCATCACCGCGACGGACACGGCGGCGAATGAGAGTGCCTACAGTGTGGAAGTCTTCGCCACGCCGACGAGCGATCTGCCGCCGTCGGCGCCGACGGGCCTCGTGGCGACGCCCGGCAACGGCGTCGTGCATCTGGATTGGAACGACAACCCGGAAAGCGACATCAACGAATACAAACTCTATCGCGGCACGACCTACGGCGGCCCTTATACAGAGATCGACGCCGATGTCGTCAGCAACTTCGACGACTCAAGCGTCGTGAACGGGAATCGCTACTACTACGTCGTCACGGCGGTTGACAACGCCAACCAGGAAAGCGGATTCAGCAACCAGGCAACGACGATTCCGAGCGACGGCATTCCGCCGGCGGCGCCGCAGAATCTCGCCGCCCACATCTTCGACGGCGGCGGCGTCTTCCTCGACTGGGACGACAACACGGATCCCGATTTTAATTCCTATTACATCTACGTCTCGACGACGCAGGGCGGTCCGTACGATGAGGTCGACAACGATGATCCGAGTGAATTCCCGATCTACAGCCTGACCATCGGAACGACGTATTATTTTGTCGTCACGGCGATGGACGATGACGGAAACGAGAGCGGCTTCAGCAACGAAGTCTCGGCGATCCCGGCCGGGGAACCCCCGCCGCTCGCGCCGCGAAACCTGACGGCGACGGGTCAGGACGGCCAGATCTCGCTGAACTGGTGGGAAAACTTCGATTCCTACGAGTTCTACACACTCTATCGCGCAACGACGTCGGGCGGCCCCTACTCGCAAGTCGCCTTGCCGGCCGGCAATTCGTCTGTCGATACCAACGTGACTGGCGGTACGACTTATTACTACGTCGTCACGGCGACGAACGAGTTCAGCCTCGAGAGCCCCTACAGCAACGAAGCATCTGCAGCCCCGACAACGCCCGTCCCGCCGCCGACAGGTGTGTCCGCGACGGCGTTCACATCCACGGTTCGCGTTGCCTGGGACTGGGTATCTGACAATCGCGTGAGCGGATATGGCATTTATCGCGCCACGACGAGCGGCGGTCCCTATTCGCAGGCGGGCGCTGTGCAGGACATCGAATGGACCGACACGAACGTGACGGCGGGCACGACGTATTACTACGTCGTTGTGACGATTTACGACGGTCAGAGCGAAAGCGCCTACAGCCTGGAAGTCTCTGCAACGCCCGGCGACTTCACGCCGCCGGCGGCGCCGACGAATCTCGTCGGCACGCCGACGGATGGCGGTGCGAACCTCTCCTGGGATGCCAACGGCGAATTTGACTTCGATGAATACGTGATCTATCGCGGGACAACTTCCGGCGGCCCCTACACGGAACTCGATCGCGATGATGCGACTTCTTGGGCCGACGGCGGGCTGACGAACGGCACGACGTATTACTACGTCATCACGGCCGTCGATACGTCGGGCAACGAGAGCGGCGACAGCAACGAAGTCGCCGTCACACCGCAGGGCTCGCAGCCGGCGGGCTACGTCGTGCAATCGGGCCGCGTCGAAATCACGGGCTCGACGCTCGACATTGGTATCACGGCCGTTGATCCGAATCACGCGTTCGTCATGCTGAGCTACGGGACGGGCTATCAGAACGGGAATACCAACGCCAATCGCGTGATGGTCCGCGGCGACTTGCTGGACAGCAACACGCTCCGACTCGAGCGCGGCAGCTCCAGCAATTCCTCGTGGGTCAGCTGGCAAGTCATCGAATGTGCCGGGGACGAATTCACGGCCTGGCGCGGAACCGGTTCGTTCTCCAACAGCCAGGGTTCGGCGTCCGTCAATATCGGAGCGAGCGTCAACGCGGCGAACTGCCTCGCGCTCGTGTCGGCGGATTCCAGTTCCAACAGCCGGAATTACTACAGCGAGGCGAGCCTGACGGCGCGGGTTGACTCGTCGACGACCGTCCTGATCGAACGTGCAGACACGGGAAGCTCAAGCGTCGACTACAACTGGACTGTCGTCGAATTCGACACTTCGAAGATCGACTCGATCCAGCATGGCAGCCTGAGCTTCAGCAGTCCGCGGGAAAACAATCCGGCGACGGCGTCGATCATGACCGTGAACCCGAACACGTCGATCATGCTCTTTCAGAGTCGAACGACCAGAAACGGACTCGCATACACAGCTGTCGCCGGCCGGCTTGCTTCGTCGACCAGCGTCGAGTTCTATCAGCACACGGGCAGCAGCGGCACGCGCTTTGTTGAGTATTATGTCATCGACTTCGGAAGCGGCGCATCGGCACAACGCGGCCAGATCGACAACTCGGGCAATTCCAACTGGGCGACGGCGGATGTGTCTGTCTCCATGGTCGACCTGACTCGAACGATGCTCTTTCACAGCAACACCTGCGGGGGAACGGGAACGGCGTATCCGCGACCCTACGCAACGGCCCAGTTGCTTTCCGACACGCTCCTTCAGATCGAGCGACAGCGTTGGGGGCAGCCCAGCTACATTGAGTGGCAGGCCATCGAACTTCCGCCTGTGACGCCGTAGCGATCCGTCGACAGCTTGAGTAAGCCATTACCGGGCCCCGAAACGTCTGCTTCGGGGCCCTTTTTTCGGGCTCTTCACGGGTTTGCGGGGACCGTTGACGGC